>CANEWJ010000144.1 GCA_947442625.1 Chitinophagaceae bacterium | reverse complement strand
TCGCCTCCGGGAAGGAGCATATTGTTGAGGAACGTATGCCCTGATTCAAATGCCTTGAACCCCATGCCATTGACAAAGGAAGGAATCATTACGCCTGCGGGCAGGTATCCATTGAGGAATTTTCTTCTGTTCATGATATACGGATTAACAAAGTTGATATTCAGGAAGACCAACCATGTATTTGATCAAATTGGTGATTGCGGTAGTGACGTATTTTGTATTGGCGGCGTTGGATGGTGTGGAGATATACAAATCCCAGGCTGCTGCCCAATACAGATCATCAGACTGGCCAGACAACAAAATATCCCTTTTCAGCTGTGCCTTGTGTTGGGCAGAAATGGGAACACCCAAGATATGTTCAGCCAATTCATCAATCAACTTGTTGGGATCCCTTGGCGCCAGCATCTTCCTCACATAGGTTAAACCGTCAACCACAACCTTAAAGCCACTTACGGTATATCCACTGGTAACAAGCGACTCAAGGTATTGAATTCTTTTCGGCAATGTGTCTGTATTGACCCAATACTCATAAAAACCTGGCTGTTGATAATAGGCTTTCCATCCACTCACATCTGGCGGATCTCCCAGGTTTTGCTGAAGGTTGGTGAAATAACTCAGCATCTGGTTCCAAACACCATAGTTCGTTGCATACATATCAGCTGTAGGAAATTTAACTTCAAATTCCCGCAACAGGCCAATCATCATGTCAATGGGACTCTTGATCTGACAGCCCCTGTTCATCATGTCAAAAAAATGATCGCTGCCTAGCAATGCTTTCAAAACTGGCTTAACCTCATAATTGCTGTCTCTTAAGAGTTTTGCGAGTGGTGCAATAACCCCGGCTTCAACCTCTGGTGTAATTTTATAGTAAATGAACCAGATGTACAATTTCCTGCAAAGGAAAAGGGCTGCCTCGTCAGAGGCAAAAAGCATATTGATGAGATCAGTCAACTCCAAATCTCCAGCCGTTGGCCCTGTTCTTCCTGTAATTAGCTTGTTGCCGTAAAAAGAAGAAAATTGTTTGTTGGTCGAATCATGACGGCCGGAATCGAAAAATGATTCGATTTTTGTGGCATTGATTCTCCAACCGGTAAGCAGTTTTGCTGCTTCCTTTACATCAGATTCACTAAAATCAGCATTGGGTCCCTTTCCAATCACAAAGAGTTCCTGGATTTCGCGAGAATAGTTTTCATCAGGTGCTGCCTTGTTGTTGTTCTGCCCATTCAAATAAACCAACATGGCCGGATCAATGGACATGGCCCTGGTCAAGGACTTGATGTTCCCTAACGCATTCGACCGGATAAGATTGTGGTGTTTGTATATATACTGGCCATTGCTGACATCATTGGTTTCTGTCGAGAAATGATTGTGCCAAAAAATGCACATCTTTTCCCTAATGGTCCTGTCCTGGTTGATCAGGTTGCCTACCCACCATTTTTTGAATGAACTTCTTCGATAAGAGGCAATTGTACCATCATTGTTGGGGTCATTTACCCATGTTTCACCGGGGCCAATGAGTGTATCAGGCATCACGGCATTTCCAACACCATACTCCTTTACAGGAGGCTGCGGCAGGGGCAGGCTCGTGTCTAAAAGTTGATTGATGGAGCCATTGAGTCCAAGGCCAGTGAAATATTGGATATCATCTTTCTTGACACCAAACATGGTCCTTCGCACAAGGTGCTTTACTGCCTCCTTATCCCATGGGCCCGAATATGGAGCAAGACTGGGAGGGGCCTGAAATTTTCTTTCTTTAGACATGATATTGATTGTGTGCGTTGTTTAATTGAACCATACCAGGTCCACATCATTGCCAGTATCCCCCAGTCCAAGTGCAGCAATGGCGGCATTGCTCATCCTCAATGACAATCCCTCACTTTCCTTGCCCGGAGGAACCGCTCCAAGCACTTTGGCAAAGACCGCTTTATCCGTAGACTTCCTGACCAATTTAACGACGGTTCCAGGCACCACATTGTTCATCAAAACATAATACTTTCCATCCTGCCATCCACTGGTACTCTTAAAAACCCCATAAACGGAATTTTCAAGCTTTTGTTGTTTGCCTTCCTTTGATTGTTGCTCATACAAGGAAGAGAAATAACTTTTTTCTGGTTTCAAGGCCTGACTGTTGTTTGATGTTGGGCTCACAGCAACTGGCTTTGCGCTTTCAACCTCCTCCTCAGCAACCTTTACTGGTGCAGCAGCTTCAGAAGCAGGAGCAGTTTTTTTTGCTTTTTCTTCTATAACTGCTTCTTTTTCTGCAGCTTTTACAGGGGTAGGTATCTCAGGTGTTGATTTTGCAGGACTGGTTGGTGCAACTGAAACCACAGTCGCCCCTGATGGAATCAAATAACCAATAACAAGGTTGGTACCAGCATTGATCTGGTCAGAGGAGATCCCATTCATTTTTTTCAACAATTCCTTGTCTATATTATAGCGCTGGGCAAGTTTAAACAATCCTTCTTTGGCTTGGACTACATGCACCACCTTTCCCCCGGCATTATCAATAGGAGTTGATTGTGACAAATTTTCAGGCCTGAGCGGGATTTTCAACAACTGACCTATGCTCAAACCCTTGTCCATGGAAAGCTGGTTGAAAGCAGCAATTTCTTTTGGACTGATGAAGTAAATGCGACCAACACTGTACCAATTCTCTTTGGGAGCCACCTTGTGATCCAGGTACAACTGGCTGTCGGAATTTCGAACAATTAATGTTTGCTGTTGCCCCATAAGAGAGCAGGAAATCAGCAAGATAAATGAAAGTAAAACTGTCTTCATACTGGATAGTTACTTACAAATTAAAAGATATTTACTAAAACTGCAAGTCAGACTCGAGAAAACTGATTGCTCTATAAGAATTTTAACATTTCTTAATCCCGCTTCAAAATTCTCCAGGACATGGGATAATGATTCTTAACCCTTCCCTGAACCAATTTCACCCAACCCAAACCAAGGCCCTTGAATCTTGCGAGGCTCCAACCTTTTCCGGAGCCCTCTCTATCAATGGTATCTTTTCTTAAATAGGCAATGGCTTCCTCGAAGGAAAAATCCAAAACCTGGACATTTTCAGATAAAATACTTGACATAGCAAGCTCATGATCTGGAATAAGTTCAGCCCTGATGGCTGAGCCCAACCTCAACCCGGATTTCCTTAATCTTAATGAATCCTTGAATTGATGAAGCGCTGGCAAATTGATTTCATCTACAGCAAAAAGCTCATTCTCTTTTTTAAAGAACCTCATCTGTAGAGAAGGGATAATCCAATCTTCCAAAACGGAAGGAGGTTTAACAAGGTCCAACTTGCCGGAAACATGTTGATACCCAGCATAACTTGTCCCAGTTTTTTGGAAGATGGCACAAAAAAATCCTTCGCCCCTCAGCTTGTTGGGATAAAATCTATATCCTTTTGCTTTTTTGAGTGTAGAAACGCTCTCAACAAGGTTCCAATCAACAGGAACATCAACGGCAATGGATTCAAAAAGTCCTGAGTCCATGATATGGTCCAGGTTCTCCTCGTTTTCCTCTTTCGAGTAAGAGCAAGTGGAATACAACAGATATCCTCCTTCAAGAACCGAATGCATGGCGCTGGCAAGAATCCTTTTTTGCCTGGCGGAGCAAAAGCTTACCAGCCCTGGATTCCATTCATCCATTGCTGCTGCATCTTTTCTGAACAGGCCACTGCCACTGCAGGGAGCATCGACCAATACCAGGTCAAACAGGGCACCCATTTTTTCAAAATCTGCAGGGTCATTGTTTGAAACAAAAACATGGCCTGCACCCCATTTGATGGTATTTTCCTGTAAAACAGGAACGCGTGTCTGTATGATCTCATTGGCGAGCACAAGCCGGAAATGAGGCAATGAAGAGAGTAAGGTGGTCTTCCCGCCCGGAGCGGCACAAAGGTCCAATGCCATCAGTCCGGTTTTATCTTGCAAAACAGTGGAAACAAGATGATGGATGAACATGCTGGATGCTTCCTGTACATAGTATGCACCTGCATGAAAAAGAGGATCCATGGTGAAGCTGGGCCTGCTGTTGAGGTAAAAAGCATTGGGGCACCAGGCAACCATTTCACCGGTATTCTCAGCAGGAAATACGTCTTCAGGCCCCTTTGCCTTCTGGGGATTCAAGCGAACAGAAACTGGAGTGGCTTCCTGATGTGCAGCCATCATTTCATCGGGCAGGAATCCTTCACAACCTTCCAGTGATTGGATAAAATCTTCTTTGAGCAACATCAGTTGAACATGGCCAATGCAGCCTTTATGGTTGAATCAAAATCAGCCAAAGTATTGGCAAGTATGCGAATCCTTTCCTGCGCTTCAAACCAGTTTCCCTCTTCGATTCCCTCTCTTATGCCAGGTAGGGTTTTCACTCCATAGCCTGTGTAAAAGCCTGGGGCATAAATCTGGTGTTTGTACCAAGGTCTTCTTGGCAAACCCTTTTCGTAAAGCAACTTTTGTTCTGCTCGATAAAGAATGGCATTCAATTTATCTAATTGTCGATGCATTAAAAATGTTAGATGCTGCGCACTTCTGCAAGCAAATCCTGCAAGGCCTTTTTGGCATCGCCAAAAAGCATGGACGTCTTGGGTTGGAAAAACAACTGGTTTTCAATCCCTGCATATCCTGGCTTCATGCTACGCTTGTTAACAATAACATGCTTGGCCTGTTCAACTTCCAAAATTGGCATGCCATAGATGGGTGAAGAAGGATCAGATTTTGCAGCAGGATTGACCACATCGTTGGCGCCCAAAATCAGGACAACATCAGTTGATTTAAACTCTTCGTTGGCCAATTCCATTTCAAGCAGTTTTTCATAACTAACATCCGCCTCTGCCAACAACACGTTCATGTGGCCTGGCATTCTTCCTGCAACCGGATGAATGGCGTATTTCACTTCAACACCTTTTGCTTCCAATGTCTTTTCCAATTCATGACAAATGTGCTGTGCCTGGGCAACAGCAAGTCCATAGCCAGGAACAATCATCACCTTGTTGGCATAACTCATGACAACGGCAGCATCACTCAGGGAAATTTCCTTGTATGTTCCCCCTTGAGGCCCTGGACCACCAGAGGCAGCAGCACTGCTTCCAAAAGAACCAATCAATACATTGCTCAAAGACCTGTTCATCGCCTTGCACATCAACATGGTCAATAGCGTTCCAGCAGCACCAACGAGAATTCCTCCGGTGAGCATTACTTTGTTGTCATACAAAAATCCTCCGCACGCTGCAGCAACACCCGTAAAAGAATTCAGCAATGAAATCACCACCGGCATGTCTGCACCACCAATGGGCAAAACAAAAAACACACCATAGAGTATGGAGAGCAGGAGGATAGCATAAAAGAACAAAGGCGTTTCTTCTGGCCTTGCAACAATGATAAAGGCCGCAATGGCAATATTGAGCACCAGTATCACCAGGTTGATGATGTGTTGGCCTTTGAAGGCGAAATCTTTGATCTTGCCATTCAACTTCCCCCAGGCAATCATGCTACCGGAAAAAGAAACCGTTCCGATGATCAGGCCCAAAAAAATGATGAGCATTGTCGTTCCATCCAAAGAAGAAAAGAAAGAATATCCTGTACTTGCATAAGTAGCCGGATCATAGCCATGGATCAGGTGCCTGAATTCAATTACAGAAATAAGTGCAGCACAGGCTCCGCCCATTCCATTGAAAAGACTTACCATTTCAGGCATGGCTGTCATTTTAACACGCTTTGCCATCAGGGTGCCAACAATGGTTCCGATCACGAGTGCGGCAAAAATCCACCCGTAATTACCCAATTTCTTTCCTTCATCCTCATAGAGGAAAATGGTACCCATGATGGCTACAAACATTCCTGCTGCGGCAACAAGGTTTCCATTCCGCGCAGACACTGGATTGGATAGCATCTTCAGTCCAACAATAAATGTTACAGATCCCAACAAATAGCAAAACACAAGCAAGTTCAATTCCATGGTATCCTATTTAGAGATAAATTATTTTT
>CANEWJ010000143.1 GCA_947442625.1 Chitinophagaceae bacterium | reverse complement strand
GGTAAGTTTTGTAATGGCAGAAAAGGTTTCAGTGAAAGGAACCGATATCCATCCTTTGTTCAAATGGCTGACCAGCAAGGAAGAGAATGGTGTGATGGATGCTGAAATCAAATGGAATTTCACCAAGTTCCTGTTAGACGAAAAAGGAAAACTATTGGCTGTATTCCCAAGCAAGGTCAAGCCCATGGGTGAAGAAATCACAACATACCTCAAATAATATTACAGGGTAAACGCCAGGCTATAGACGCCTGCTGTTTTTGCCCCATGCTGCATCAGTGTATGCACACAGGATTCTGTTGAAGCACCGGTGGTGATTACATCATCCACCACCACAACATGCTTGTCCTTGATGATTGATGGCTCATTGACATCAAATACAGATGCTACATTTTCCCATCTTTCTATTCTTGATTTTTTTGTCTGGGTCCTGGTGTTCTCATTGCGCACCAGGGCCTTTTCATTATAGGGAATACCTGTCTGTTTGAAAATCCCTTCACACAACAAGGAGGCCTGGTTATATCCTCTTTTGTATTCTTTTTTGGGATGCAATGGCATCGGGATGCAGAGATCAGTTTTACATGCGTTGAAAAGATCTGATCCATGGATTCCCATGCGTTCACCCATGTGGATTCCCAGTTCTTTTTCTTGCCTGTATTTTATATGGTGGATAACCTTTTGCAGCGGGGTACTTTCAATGTAGTAGTATGTACTGGCTGCAAATTGAATGTCAGCCCTGCCCCAAAAAAGCTTTTCAACAGGATTGTTTCTGATGGCTTCAAATTGGGTAAGGCCCAGCTCAGTTTGGCATTGCAGGCATAAAAACTGATCTCCTTGGATCAGTTCATTGTTGCATCCAAAACAAAGGGAGGGATAGAACACATGCACCAATGCATCGCACCAGGCTTTTACCATACCAAAGGCTTTATTGGAATATTGTTCGGTAAACCTCTTCAATCAATGCCACCGATATCGTCTTGATACCCTTGTGCGGTTCGGCTTTTCTGTTGTACTTGCTGATAACGATGCTGTCAAACCCAAGTTTTTCCGCTTCTGAAATGCGCTGATCAACCCGGTTTACTGCCCTGATTTCTCCGCTCAAGCCTACCTCGCCTGCAAAACAGGTTTTTTGTGAAAGGGGAACATCTTCATAAGAGCTCAACAAGGCAAACACCATGGCCAGGTCAATGGCCGGGTCCTCAATTTTCAGTCCTCCGGCAATGTTGACGAAAACATCCTTGGTTCCAAAATGAAATCCACCCCTTTTTTCGAGAACAGCCAATAAAAGCTGCAATCTTCTCAGGTCAAATCCACTTGCTGTTCGCTGTGGAGTTCCATATACCGATGGTGTAACCAAGGCCTGTACCTCAATCAACAATGGCCTCAATCCTTCCATTGTTGCACCAATGGCAATGCCACTCAGTTGCTCTTCTTTTTGGTTGATGAGAATGTCTGAGGGATTCATTACTGGTTTCATTCCTGTTCCTGTCATCTCATATATTCCCAGCTCTGCTGTTGAACCAAAACGATTTTTGGTGGTGCGCAAAATCCGGTAGGCATAATGCTGATCACCTTCAAATTGCAATACCGTATCGACCATGTGTTCCAGGAGCTTGGGCCCTGCAATGCTTCCATCTTTGGTGATATGTCCGATGAGGAAAACGGGCGTTTGTGTTTCTTTGGCAAAACGTTGGAACTCTGCCGTGCATTCCCTGATTTGTGAAATTGTACCAGGGGAAGAATCGATATAGGGGGATTGCAATGTTTGAATAGAATCGATGATGACCAGCTGTGGCTTTATTTTTTTGATCTCCTGAAAGATGCTCTGGGTCGATGTTTCAGTGAGCAGATAGAATGCATCATGTGCTACATTGATGCGATTGGCGCGCATTTTTATTTGTTGTTCACTCTCTTCTCCACTCACATAAAGAATCCTCAATTCATGCATCATCAAGGCATCCTGCAGGAACAATGTAGATTTTCCAATGCCAGGTTCTCCTGCCACCAACACAAGACTTCCAGGAACAATTCCACCACCCAATACACGGTTCAACTCCTGGTCTTTGGTTACTATTCTTTCTTCTTCCCTTGAAATGACTTCATTCAATTCAATGCTCTTTGCATTGCCGGGAGTTGTCTCTTTCCATGAAGTTTTATTGCCAGCAGTTTCTTTGTGTATGATTTCTTCAGTTAATGTATTCCATTCATTGCAGGCAGGACATTTGCCAGACCATTTTGGTGATTCATGGCCACAACTCTTGCAAAAAAATGCTTTTTTAATTTTGCTCATTGAATAAAGGTAATCAACAGCGCAGCAAAATGAATGAGATTAACACAGCATGGCGAATGTATTTTCACCAAAAAAATAGGGGATTGGTAGAAACCAGTCCCCTGTACTTACTAACCCATTAAATTCTGATACTAAATTACAAATTGCTCCCACAGTACAAAATTATTTTTTGGAGCTGTGCATAACTTTGAAATTGTCATTGATATTTCTTCAATAAAAATGTTAAAATATTTATGTATGGGAGGGATTATTCTACAGTATTTATCATTTTTTGAACGATTTTTTCAGAAAAACAACCTGCAAATGAATATTTTACACATATAAATATTTTTAATGTAAAATTATTTTTTAAGGAGGCATAATTTTTTTTTAGGGTTAGTATTTGATAAAATTCATTTAAAGTATTGTAAATCAGCATTTAGTGTATTATTTTTTTTCAGTATGGACATGAAATAGGGGTTCTTTTTTACTTTTCCAAGGATAAAAAGTGAATAAATTGTTATATTCGCAAGTGACAAACACACTATTTCAAACCAAAAATCAACTGCATGAGAAAACTTACACTGTTCATGTGCTGTTTGCTTTTTGCATTACCAATGGTATTTGCGCAAACAGTTGTAAAGGGGAAGGTGTCGGATTCCGACGGTTCTCCTTTGTCAGGTGTATCGATCAAGGTGGCAGGTTCCCAAACAGGAACTACTTCTGCTGCTGACGGTACTTTTTCGCTTTCTGTAAAGGACCTCAACACCAACCTTGAGGTAACCTACGTAGGGTATGACCGCATCACCCTTCGTGCCGGTTCAAACCTTTCCAACATTTCGCTGAAGTCTGCTACTTCTGGTCTCCAGGAGGTTGTGGTAACAGCACAAGGTATCCGCAGGGAGAAAAAAGCCCTTGGATATGCTGTTGCTTCGGTAGACAAAAAAGCATTGGAGCTTCGCCCTGATGGAGACGTTGTTCGTCTCTTGAATGGTAAGGCACCCGGTGTTGACATCCTCAACTCCAGCGGTATGTCAGGTTCTGGTACCAACATCATCATCCGTGGAGTAAACACCATTTCTGGTAGCTCTACTCCACTGTTTATTGTGGATGGTGTTCCTTTTGATGCCTCTACCAATGCACAAGCCAGCTTCGTTTATGGTAACACTACTTCCAGCCGTTTCTTGGATCTTGATCCCAACAGCATTGAGAACATCAGTGTGTTGAAAGGATTGAGTGCAACCACCCTATATGGTGAGTTGGGGCGTAATGGTGTGGTTTTGGTTACTACAAAAAACAGCTCATCCAGGCGTTCAAACAAGAAAAATGAAGTAACTGTTTCACAGTCTTTGTTTACCAACGAGGTTGCCAACCTTCCAGACTACCAGGATACCTGGGGTGGTGGATTTGACAATGGTGTAGGTTTTGCCTTCTTCTCCAACTGGGGTGGAAAATTCAAAACACCTGCAGATTCAGTAGCACATCCTTATGACAGGACTGCTTCTTCTGCTTTTGGTACTCCCTGGAGGACCGCGTTCCCTCAGTTTGTTGGAACAAAGATTGCCTACGAGCCGAACAACTCTATAAGGGATTTCTTCAATACAGGAATTATCCGCACCACTTCTGTAGGTGTTACAAGTTCTGTAGGTGCTACAGGTACGTTCAATGCCAACTATTCTTATATGGATGATGAAGGGTTCACACCTGGAAACCGTTTGATCAAGAATACCTTTGGATTGGGTGGAAACGCCAAGTTGTCCAACAAATTCACTGTTGGCGGTACATTCAACTATGCCATCACTGATTTCAAATCTCCTCCCACTTCTACTTCATTTGGATCCAACCCAAGTGCATCTTCTGTATTCGGTAACCTGATCTACACGCCTCGTGCAGTAGACCTTTTCAAGTTGCCTTATGAGAATCCACTGGATAAGTCCTCTACGTATTACAGGGGCGGTAATGATATCCAGCACCCCATCTGGACCGTGAAGAACTCCTTCACCGGACAAAAGATCAACAGGATTTTTGGTAACATGTCATTGAAATATGATATCGCCAAAGACTGGAACGTGCTCTACCGTGTAGGATACGACCAGTATTCAGATTACAACTACTATAACCAAAACAAAGGTGGTATTGTAGGTGGTGCTGATTTCCAATTGGGAATGCACCGTACCGTAAACGGGTACAATACCATCTGGGATCATTCATTGTTGACTGCTTACCAAACAGACATCAACAAAGATTTCCGCCTGAACATCGATGCAGGGGTAAACTCTCAAGAGCGTTTGTATGAGCAAAACGGTCAGCGTTCTACCCAACAGCTTGTGTATGGTCTTTTTGACCATGACAACTTCATCAACCACGATAACTTCAACGAAGGTGGTGGACGCATTGATTTCAAATCCCGTACACTTTCTTTGGGTGCTTTTGCCCAAGGTTTGTTGAGCTATAAGGAATACGCTTACTTGACTGTGGGTGGAAGAAACAGCTGGTCATCCAACCTGGAGCAGGCCAACCGTTCTATTTTCTATCCCTCTGCGAGTTTGTCTTTCTTGCCAACATCAGCCTTTGCAGGTTTGCAAAACAGCCGCATCCTCAACTACCTTAAGTTAAGGGCAGGTTATTCTACATCAGCCAACTTTGGTTTCCCTTACAACACAAGGAACATCCTGAACATCAATACCAACGTATTCGTTGACAGGATGAATACTGTATTCAATTCAAACAGCATTGGTAACCGCCTTGCCAATCCAAACCTGAGCCCTGAGCTTCAGCAGGAATTTGAGGTTGGTTTCGAAGGCCGTTTGTTGAACAACAGGTTGAATGTTGATTTTACTTACTACAACAGGAACTCAAAAGACCAGATCCTTGACCGTGAACTTGATCCATCATCAGGTTTCACTGTAACCTCCATCAATGCAGGTTCTGTGCGCAACAAGGGTATCGAGTTGCAGTTGACCTACAACATCATCCGCAACAAGAACTGGACTTGGGACTTTACTACCAACTACTTCCAGAACAGGAGCATGGTTACCCTTCCAAGTGAAGTCAAGCAAATTGTTATCGATGGTTTCACCAACGAAGGACTTTTTGCCATCAATGGTCAGCCACTTGGTGTGATCCAGGCTGCTTACACAAAGAAAGATCCTAAGACTGGTCTTCGTTTGACCGATGGTCTTGGCAGCTATGTTTCTTCAAATGAAACCGGAATTGTGGGCGACCCAACTCCTGATTTCAAAATGAGTGGAATTTCTACACTGGGTTACAAAGGATTCTCCTTCCGTATGCAGTGGGATTACACACAAGGTGGAGACATGCTTGCTTATACCCCAGGTACGGTTGTGGGTCGTGGCTTGACAAAAGACACAGACTTCGATCGCTTTCTTCCTTTGATCCTTCCTGGTGTTAAGGCAGATGGTACACCCAACGATGTTCAGGTCTCAGCGAGCTATGCATACTTTAACGTCCTCTCCGGATTCTTCGGAATGCAAGACCTTATTGTATACGATGCAACACAAATCCGTTTGAGGGAGGCTTCACTTTCATATGCTGTTCCTACAGCAAAGTTGAGCAAGACTCCATTCGGATCGCTTTCTGTGACTTTCTCTGGACAGAACCTTTTCTACAATGCACCCAACTTCCCCAAGTATGTGAATTTCGATCCTGAAACTTCATCTCTTGGTGTAAGCAACGTTCGTGGTTTGGAATACCTTTCAGGTCCAACCTCCAGGCGTTAT
>CANEWJ010000142.1 GCA_947442625.1 Chitinophagaceae bacterium | reverse complement strand
TGGTCTTGATTTACCGAAAGAACCTTTGAATATCTTTCCTTTCCTTGTTTTTTTGTCGCCTCTTCCCATTGTATTTGTTTTTAAAATTTTAAAGTGAAAAAAAAAGCAAGACACGCAAGCGTCTTGCTTTTTTAATTTTTTTTAAGCGGTTAGATCTTTGAAGAAAGCTCTTTACCAGCTTTGAACTTGGCAACCTTCTTTGCCTTGATCTTGATCACAGCACCAGTCTGTGGGTTACGACCATTGCGTGCAGCCCTTTTGGTTACAGAGAAAGTACCGAAACCTACCAATGTAACTTTACCACCACCTTTGAGGGTTTTGGTTACTGCGCTAACAAATGAATCAAGTGTAGCGTTAGCTTGAGTTTTGGTGATACCAGCATCATCAGCGAGCTTAGCGATCAATTCAGCTTTGTTCATAGACTTAAATTTTTAATTGATTTGTATACCGACAAATTTATAGGCTTTTTGATTCTAACAAAATTTTTTTTCTTCACTTATTTCCGCTAAAAGCCAATACTGACCTGCATTTTAGCCTGTAAAGATAATCTATTTTTCCACACTTATTACACAATTGTCATTAAAGTGCGAAATCCCATTACTTGGTTGCCCCATTGGCGGGTTGCATTTAAACGCAATGCCGGTGCATGTTCAGCAATATACCTGCGGTAATGCTCCTCAGTTTCGGCATGAAATTGTACTGCAAAAGTCAGTCCTTCCTCTTCATCCACTTCCAACAAACGCAGTACCTTGAAACTGCTGAAAAGCCCCGTAGACATGATTTCGGGGATATGTGTTCTTTTCATCCAGGCCATCCACTGTTCATGTATTTCATGGGAGACGGCATAAGTAATATTGTATACCAACATCTTATTTATTTGAGAGGTCAAGATAAACGGGGCAATGATCACTATGCTTGATATCCGGGAAAATCTCCGCATCAACAATGCGTGCGGAGAGGCTTTCCGTAACGTTGATGTAATCAATGCGCCAGCCTTTGTTGTTGAGCCTTACGCTTGGAAATCGCTGGCTCCACCAGGAATACCTGTGGGGTTCAGGATGAATTTTCCTGAAGCTATCCACCCATCCTGATGCAAAAAAATCGTCCATCCAGGCCCTTTCTTCTGGCAGGAATCCTGTTGTGTTTTTATTGCCTTTTGGATCATGGATATCAATGGGATTGTGTGCAATATTATAATCACCGCAAATGATGATGCCTTCAAATTCTTGCTTTGTTTTTTTCAAGTACGGCAGCATCTCATTCAACCATTCCATTTTGAAGGCTTGTCTTTCATCACCAGAAGTGCCTGATGGGAAATAGGCATTGATCAATAGCAGTTTTCCAAAATGCAGTTGAATGACACGGCCCTCATCATCGCTCTGCGTATGGCCATTGCCAGTGACTACCTTGTCTGGTTTTATCTTTGTAAACACCGCTACACCACTGTATCCTTTTTTGCTGCTGGCACTGAACCAATAGTCCTCGTAGCCCAGGTCATTGATTTCCTTCATGTCAACATCATCCTTGCTTGCCTTTGTTTCTTGCAGGCAAATGATGTCTGCTGGATCGGTTTTCAGCCAATCAATCAAACCTTTTTTGATGGCAGCCCTTATCCCATTTACGTTGTAAGAGATGATTCGCATGGATTATTATTTATTGTCCTCTTAGGCATCAAGGCTAGGCCTTAACCATTTTTCAGCGTCCGCAGTTTCCATTCCCTTTCTTGCTGCATAGTCATGCAACTGGTCTTTGGTGATTTTTCCTACACCAAAATATTTTGCTTGAGGGTGTGCAAAATACCAACCGCAAACAGAAGAGGCAGGGAACATGGCCAATGATTCGGTAAGGGTGATGCCAATCTGTTGGGTGGCATCAAGCAGATGAAACAGCTTGTTCTTCTCAGTATGATCCGGGCAGGCAGGATAGCCGGGCGCTGGCCTGATACCAGTGTATATTTCCTTGATCATGTCATCGTTTGACAGCAGCTCATCCTTGGCATAGCCCCAGTATTCCGTTCTCACTTTCATGTGGATGTATTCTGCAAGTGCTTCTGCAAGCCTGTCTGCCAGGGCCTGGAGCATGATCTTGCTGTAGTCATCATGTTCCGATTCAAAGCGCTTGATGTGCGTTTCAATTCCTTTGATGGTGACGGCAAAGGCACCAAGATGGTCCTGTGTTGAGGCTGATGCGGGTGCAATGAAGTCGGCCAGTGAAAGATTGGGCTGGTCGACAGCCTTTTTCATTTGCTGGCGAAGGAATTGCAGTTCCACCTCTTCATGGGTTTCAATATTGAGCAAGGTAACGCTGTCACGCTCATTGCTGTTGGCTGGCCAGAAGCCAATAATCGCCTTGGGTTCAAGCCATTTGCCTGTCACAATCTGTTGCAACATGGCGTTGGCATCATCATACAATGTAGATGCTTCTTGTCCAATGATTGCATCTTTGAGGATCGCAGGGAATTTACCATGCATCTCCCATGCAATGAAGAATGGCGTCCAGTCGATATAGGGAATCAGGGTTTCAATGCTGATGCCGGTGATTTCTTGTTTGCCTGTAAAACTTGGTGCAGTGAAAGTCGATTCAGTCCAATTGATGGTGAACTTACGCTTTACTGCTTCCTCGTAAGAAAGCATCTCTTTGCTGTTCTTCTTGTTCGCAAATTCAATGCGCAACTTGTCGTATTCCACATCAATTGCACCAAGAAAATCTTTTTTATTTTGATTGAGCAGTGATCCTGCAACAGAGACACTTCTCGATGCATCCAGTACATGCACTACACCACCGTCATACTGCTGTGCAATCTTGAGGGCAGTATGCATTCGAGATGTGGTGGCTCCACCAATGAGCAGGGGTTGTTTCATTCCGCGGCGTTTCATCTCTGATGCCACATGCACCATTTCATCCAGTGAAGGCGTGATCAACCCGCTCAATCCGATGATGTCTGCATTGTGTTTGACCGCCTCATCAAGGATTTTGTCGGCTCCAACCATCACCCCTAGGTCTACGATATCGTAGCCATTGCAACCCAATACAACACCCACAATATTTTTTCCAATATCATGCACATCACCTTTTACAGTGGCAAGCAAAATCTTTCCTGCGGCAGAGGCCTCTTGCTTTGCTGCCTCAATGAAGGGGGTGAGCACAGCCACACTTTTTTTCATGACACGGGCACTTTTCACCACCTGTGGCAGGAACATTTTTCCAACACCAAACAGGTCTCCCACAATATTCATTCCATCCATCAATGGACCTTCAATAACATCCAATGGACGGGGATATTGTTGCCTGGCCTCTTCTGTATCTGCATCAATATATTCAGTAATACCGTTGATCAACGCATGTTTCAGGCGTTCTTCAACGGGGTTGTTGCGCCAGGCTTCGTCCCTTTCCTGCACTTTTCCTTTGGCCTTGACGGTTTCAGCAAACTGGATCAGTTTTTCTGTTGCCTGGTTGTCATCATTGTTCCTGTTGAGGATAACATCCTCGCAGAGGTTCTTGAGAACAGGGTCAATTTCGTCATAAATCACCAGCTGACCTGCATTCACAATGCCCATGTCCATGCCGGCCTTGATGGCATGAAACAAGAACACGGAATGCATGGCTTCACGAACATGGTCGTTACCACGGAAAGAAAACGAAAGGTTGCTGACACCACCGGATATTTTGACCAGTGGATATTTTTGTTTCAAAACCCGGGTGGCCTCAATAAAGTCAACCCCATAGTTGTTGTGTTCTTCCAGGCCTGTGGCCACTGCAAAAACATTGAGATCAAAGATGATATCCGAAGCAGGAAATCCTACTTTTTTGGTGAGGATCTCATAAGCGCGCTCACCTATCTTGATTCTTTTTGCCAGCGTATCGGCCTGTCCTTGCTCGTCAAAGGCCATCACGATGACTGCCGCACCAAAGCTTCTGCAAATGATGGCTTGTTGAATGAACTTTTCTTCTCCTTCTTTGAGAGAGATGGAGTTCACCACACATTTTCCCTGTATGCATTTGAGCCCCGCTTCAATGATTGAAAATTTCGAAGAGTCAATCATGATGGGAATCCTGGCAATGTCTGGCTCGCTTTGCAGCAGGTTCAAAAAGATGACCATTTCCTTTTCACCATCCAGCAAGGCATCATCCATGTTTACATCCAGCACTTGTGCGCCGCTTTCCACCTGTTGCCTGGCAATGCTCAGCGCTTCCTCGTATTTCTCTTCCCTGATCAGCCTTGCGAATTTCTTAGAGCCGGTAACATTGGTCCTTTCGCCCACATTCACAAAATTTGTTTCCGGTCGGATCACCAAAGGCTCCAACCCGGACAAACGCATGTAAGGCTTGATATGTACTTTTTCTCCCATTTGAATTAGTTTGATTTAAACCCTCAACCTCTACACCCCTAAACCCCTTCCACCACAGGCAATTCCCTCGGCGCTATCTTCCTCACATGATCGGCAATATGTTTGATATGGTCTGGCGTTGTGCCGCAGCATCCGCCAACGATGTTTACAAATCCTTTTTGAGCCCATTCCTCAATGAAATCTGCTGTTTGGGCTGGTTCCTCATCGTACTCACCCATGGCGTTGGGAAGCCCTGCGTTGGGATAGGCTGAAGTATAACAAGAGGCGATCTGTGAAAGCTCTTCAATGTGTGAGCGCATTTGGTTTGCCCCCAGTGCACAGTTCAGGCCCACGCTCAATGGGTTGGCATGCGCTATGCTGGTATAGAAAGCTTCCAGTGTCTGGCCGCTGAGTGTTCTTCCTGAAGCATCTGTGATGGTTCCACTGATCATCAAGGGAAGCTCTTGCAGCTGATGGTCTCTGAAGAATTTCTTGGTCGCGTAAATGGCGGCCTTTGCGTTCAGGGTATCAAAAATGGTTTCGATCAGCAAAAGGTCAACACCGCCTTCCACCAGGGCTTTCACCTGTTCGTAATAGGCCTCTGCTACTTCATCAAAACTGATGCTCCTGAAACCCGGGTTGTTTACATCCGGAGAAAGGGACAGGGTCTTGTTCATGGGGCCTATGGCGCCAGCCACAAAGGGTCCTCCAGCATCCTTGCTTTCGGGGTGGTTGGCCCTGTATTCGTTGACAGCATTTCTGGCACATTGTGCGGCTGCCAGGTTGATTTCATAAGACAGGTCGCTCATGTTGTAATCAGCCATTGAAACCGCTTGGGCATTGAAGGTATTGGTCTCAATGATGTCTGCGCCGGCCTCCAAGTACTGAAGGTGGATGTTCTTGATGATCTCCGGCTGGGTGATGCTGAGCAGGTCATTGTTGCCTTTGAGGTCGGATGGCCAATCGGCAAATCTCGAACCCCTGTAGTCAGCCTCATTCAGCGTATGCCTTTGGATCATGGTTCCCATGGCACCATCGATGACCAGGATTCTTTCTTTGAGTAGTATGGAAATATCTTTCATGCTTAATGTAGAAACGCAAAGGTAGTTAAAACTCCTAAGGGTTCAAAGGCAAGGCAGACAAGCTTTTATTGGATATAGCTGTCTACAGGCAACCTGTTGCGGATGCTTTTTGCCAGTGTCATTTCATCTGCAAACTCGAGTTCACCCCCAAAGGCAATGCCTCGGGCGATAGTGGTGAAGCGGAGTTCAGGATTGTTGAGCTTTTTGCGGATGTAATAAATGGTGGTATCTCCCTGAATGGTGGGGCTCAGTGCAAATACAATCTCCTTTGTGTTTTCCTTTGGAATTCTTTCAGCCAATGCGGAAATGGTGAGTTGGTCGGGGCCGATGCCGTCCAATGGCGAGATGACACCGCCAAGCACATGGTAGAGCCCATTGTATTGCTCTGTCGATTCAATGGCAATCACATCCCTGATGTTTTCTACCACGCAGATTACTTCTTTCTTTCTGCCTGCATTGCTGCAAATAGGGCACTGGTCCAGGTCTGAAATATTGAAACAGGTTTTACAAAACTTGATTTCTTTTCTCATCCGGTCAATGGTTTCGCTGAATTGCGCCACCTCGGCCTCCTCCTGTTTCAGCAAATGAAGCACCAGCCGCAGTGCAGTTTTTTTTCCTATCCCCGGAAGGCGGGAAAACTCTTTGACAGCTGCTTCAAGAAGGTTGGAGGATAAATGCATCTGCAAAATTACTGAATGTCTTTGAGATCAATTCTCAATTCATTGTCCCAATTGGCCCTGATTTGCAGGGTTT
>CANEWJ010000141.1 GCA_947442625.1 Chitinophagaceae bacterium | reverse complement strand
CGGCAGATTTACTGTCGTATTGGCTCAGGTAACCCACTTGCATGGAGACCATATTACTTAACTTTCTAGTCACCCCCAAATTGATCCGGTTTTTATCAAACCGAATAATGGTGGAACCTGCATTGATTGCCAAGAGGAACTCATTGGACAAACTAAAACTGGTGAGTTTTTTTTCATCCAAAGGAACGGAAAGCCCAGCCCTGTATCGAATGCGTATTCCCCTGGCACCACTGGTATAATACCTTTTTTCGAATCGGTAGCGATGATCAACCTGAAATTTCCCAATGGTATTCTTCAATCCGAGTTGCAGGGCCACCCTGAATTCCTCAGCGAGTTTTGGATTGGTAAAGGTTTTTCCAGTCCCATATGTTGTATAACGACCGACTACCATGGAGGTCTGGAGATTGGGAATCAACTTATACGAGATGATACCCTTGTACTCGTGGTAGTTGTAGTTCTTGTAAAAATAAAGCGACCTGAGTTGGGCCTCAGAAGAAAAAGACCATTTTTTCCCATTGTCAAAACTAAGGTTGAAGCTGTTCCAGCAACCCATGGATTGTGCGCATAAATTGAAAGGCAAAACAACAAGTGAGATGAGTATAAACTTTTTACAGTGATGACCAAACATTTTGCAAATTACTTCTGGCTGTGACGATCGTATTTAAACAAATAGTTAACAAATTATTATTAAATATTTTCTAGAATAAACTTGCATCGCTGTAATTAATTTAGCAATGATGTCAACTCCTAAAGATAGAACAAGCAAAAGCCCTTTCAAGGAGTATTTCCTACAGTTCTTGATGCTTTTTTTGGCCATCATCCTGGGTGCAATTGGAGAAAACTACAGGGAGCAATATACCAGTGAAGTGGTTGAAAGGAACATGGAAAGAGAAACATTACAGGCCATGGCAAATGACCTGAACACGGACATAGCCAACCTGGATAAATCAATCAATAACAAAACAGAGAAAGAAGTTCTAGCGAAAAAACTGATTGACTTCATCAGCGCTAAAAATATAGCAGACCGTACAAAAGACATCTACTATTGTGCAAGGGTTATGACTACAAGAGAGGCTTTTTCAGCATCTGAAGGTGCAGTAACACAACTGCAAAATTCAGGTGGGTATAGTATGATCAAAAACAAAACAATCATCGAACAAATCAACAAATACCATTACCTCAAAGAAAAGATTTATAAACTTAATGATACAGAGGAGCATATTCTCATTCAGTATCGAATTGCTGCATCAAAAATTTTCAATGCTTCCATCTTCAGCAGTATGCTCAATGCAAAAGAATTCAAGCAATACAAATACAGCATCAAGCCGTTGGAAAACAACGTTGCATTGTTTTCCAACAACCCCGCTTTTATCAATGAATTTGTATTCTGGGTATCCAGCGCAAATGGTAACCAGTCATCCAATAGGGCGCAAATGATTCTTCTGAAGGAACACGCAAAAGAATTGATCAACAGCATTGACATGCATTTAAACAAACGATAGATGAAAGAAAAAAGACCAATATCCCATTATATTTTATTTGCTATTTTAAGTTGCATCATCATTGCTGGCGTTTATACAGCATTCAGCCTTACATCTAAAGTGAAGAGCATGGCTGAAATGGTCAGCGCAAACATGAAAAATACCATGGATGCAAAGGCTCCGGATCCAGGAAAAACAAAACCAGAAAAATACGAAATCGGCCCAAAAACAAAAAAAGTCAAAATCGGTGCTTATTTGGAAAGAATAGAGGATTTGGATATCAAGCAATCCAGCTGGACTTATGAATTTTATCTATGGTTCTCTTGGAAACCCAGTGAAATTGATTTAGTGGGTAAGAATGATAATTCGCACAAAGAAGAAATTCCTTTTTCGATCATCAATGGTGATATCATCAAGGCCAATAAAATTGAGGAGGTGTATGATGCCAAAAAAGATATTGCTTACATACAGTATTTTGTAAAAGCCAAAAACACTCAATTCTTTGATGTATCCCTCTACCCCATCGATCAACACGATCTGATCATCCCCATTGAACACAAGTGGCTGGACAGAACTAAACTGGTGTTCGTTCCAGACACAATCGACTCTAAAGTGAGCTCCAGGGTAAACATCAACGGATACGAAAAAGAATCCTCTGTTAAATTGATTGAAAAACCCCACGCTTACAAATCAGCTAGGGGAAATCCAAAACTGGATCCTGGTTATAAAGTGGACTTTTCCCAGTTGAGGTTGTCCCTCCGCATTTATAAAGGGGGGCTTTCGGTGATCATCAAGCTTTTCATCATCATGTACATTGCAGTGTTTGTAACATTCATTGCCCCCTTCTCATCCGATCCCAGCAGGTACACTGTTGGTGCGCTCTTTACTACTGCAGGAGCCAACTATATCCTGGCGCAAAAATTACCACCCACCAACGGCTATACCCTTGCAGAACTGATCAATACCTTTTGCATGGTCATCATCATCATCATGATGACATTGCTGGCTGTTTTGCCGAGCGTAATTTTCAAAGATGGGAAAATAGACAATACAGAAAAAAGGCTTAATAATATGATAACACTTTCTATGTTCGTCTTTTTTATTATAACCAATATCTTGCTGTCTTGGACAGCGCTGAGCATGAGCTGATTTAAAAACAACTTTAATGTATTCCTATGTTTGAAGATGATTCGTTCGTGACCTCCACCGTACTTTTAATTGCTGTATGTTCCCTCTATTTGTTCGGTTCCATTACAGTAGGAATCATCAGTAAACAATTCAAACTTGGTTTTCGGCTGGGCTTTGTTTGGTCTATTATTTTTACGCCCATGGTAGGCCTTTACCTTGTAATGCGGAGCAAGCCTGAAAAGAAAACTGCATAACAGGCACAGATTTATTGTTTTTAACATGCTGTTGAAAACAAATTCCTCAATATTTGCTCATTGTACTGAACTTTACTTTGCAATAGGTTGAAACTCGTGCAAACGAAATTCATTAAAAGGGAAGTCCGGTTCCATTCCGGCGCTATCCCCGTAGCTGTATAAACCATCCCGCCCCCAGCGGGACTATTTCCTCCACAAGCCACTGCGCAAGCGGGAAGGCCGGAAATGGGGTTGAGCCAGAAGACCTGCCTGATGCAACATTAATTAACCAGGGCTTTCGGGAGAAAAGCTGGGATGAATTTTCTGCTGCAGCAGTAAACCATTTCTGTATTATCCGAAGGTTCATAGTAAAACAAACACTATGACCAAAAATTTCATTGCATTCTTCATGCTCATTGGTTTGGGCGCAAGCGCACAAACAGATTCAAGCAAACAGCTGAACGAAATCATTGTAACCGCCAACAGGTTCCCCCAGAAACAAGTCAATACGGGGAAGGTAATGACCGTGATCAACAAACAAGAAATTGAGCGCTCTCCTTTTGCATCTGTCGGGGAATTGCTGGCAAGGCAATCTGGCATCACCGTTGTCGGTGCCAACAATGCACCGGGCACCAACAATGACCTCTATGTACGTGGTGGAGGAACTGGCAAGACATTGGTTTTGGTGGATGGGTTTCCTGCCTATGACGGGTCTACCATCCGTGCCACTTTCGACATCAATTTTTTACCCTTGGGAGAAGTGGAAAGGATTGAGATTTTGAAGGGAGGACAATCAACCCTGTATGGATCTGATGCGGTTGCCGGAGTCGTGAACATCATCACGAGAAAAAATGAAAACGGCAAACCTTCAATGGGGCTGCATCTGTCTACAGGATCATATGGTGCAAGAGCAGTTGACCTTTCAAATTCAGGAAGAGTAAAAAATATCAACTACAAACTCCAGTACAGCAGGTCTGCAATAGATGGTTTCTCTGCAGCCATCGACAGCACAGGAAAAAAAGGCTATGACAAGGATGGGATGCAACAACAATTTGCCTTGGCACAGTTTAGCTCCGCTTACAAAAGCAACTGGTCCTGGAATGCCAACATGCAATGGAGTAAATATAGAAATGATCTCGATGAGTCTGCTTTCAAAGACGCGAAAGATTTTATTGTTGAAAACGAAAACCTTCAATTCACTGCAGGACTTGCAAGGAAGTTGAACAAGGGCATGCTCCGCTTGAACTATAGTCTGAACAACAGCAACAGAAACTACTTTGATGATTCTCTTGATATTGCTGGTTTTGCGAAATTCATCCAATCTGATTATGAGGGAAGATCTTCTTATCTGGAAGCACTGGGCAATCTTGATGTTGCGAAAAATATCAAGTTGTTATTGGGATTAGAACACCGCTGGCAGCATACGGACCAGTACTACCTTTCTTTGAGCAGTTGGGGAAAATACGAAAGCACACTGTCTGATGATTCTGCCAAGACCAACATCAGCAGCGCATTTGCTTCTGCGGTGTACAACAACGGAAAAGGATTCAACCTGGAATCCGGCATCCGCATCAACCAGCACAGCAGGTTTGGCAACAACATGACCTATACCATCAATCCTTCGTATATCATCGCCAATGCATTCAAGCTGGCTTTCAATCTGTCCTCTGCGTTTACAGCCCCAACATTGTATCAATTGTATGATGGATATTCAGGCAACAGGAAACTCAATCCTGAAACTTCGACCAGTGCAGAAATTTCACTCCAATACATTGGCAGTGAGCATTTCAATGCAAGGCTTACAGGATTCAACCGCAATATCCGCAACGGTATTGACTATGATTACATCAACAATATCTACTTCAACAATGCCATCCAAAAAACCAATGGCATTGAATTTGAAACTGGGTATGCTGAAAAAAAATGGAACATCAAGTTGAATTATACTTACCTGAAGGGTGAGGTAACCACCACCAATTTTGTGTATAACCCAAGCACCTGGGGCTATACGTCCAAGGGTGATACAACCTATTCACACCTGTTCAGGGTTCCCCAAAGCAGCCTGAACGCAACTGCAGGATACCAGGTCAACAGTAAGTTTTATCTTTCAATTTCTCAACGTTTTGCCGGCAAAAGATTTGAGCCTATCTATGGCGGAAAGCCCAAAGAACTGGCCAACTTTAACACAACTGACCTTTTTGGACAACATGCCATTGGTAATCATTTCAGCATCTATGCTGGATTGAAAAACATGTTCAATGTGCAGTACCAGGAGGTAATGGGCTATACAGCAAGGGGGAGGAATTTTGTAGTTGGGGTGAGGGTGAAGCAATAAAAGTTGAGGGAGTTGAAGGGGTTGAAGAGGTTTAAGTATGAAAGGCTGAACAACGTTCTATCCAGACTCATTCTTTGATTGATCGGTAATCCTTTAAAAATTATTAAATTGCTTTTGCAATTATCTTCTTCAACCCCTTCAACCCCTTCAACCCCTTCAACCCATGAGTTTTGACGAAATCATCACCATCAGTTTCACCCTTTTCGCCGTGATTGACATCATTGGATCCATTCCATTGTTGCTGTCGCTGAAGCAAAAAATGGGTGGCATTCATGAGATGAAGGCCAGTCTGATATCGGGCGGGCTGATGATTTTCTTTTTGTTTGTTGGAGAGAAGTTTTTGGGCATTCTTGGCGTGGATGTGAAGTCATTTGCTGTTGGGGGATCCATCGTGATCTTCATCCTTGGTCTTGAAATGGTATTGGGCATTGAGTTTTTCAAGGGTGATGCAGATCCGAAGTCAGGAACTGTTGTGCCCATCGCCTTTCCCTTGATTGCAGGATCCGGAACCCTAACCACCATCATTTCACTCCGATCGAGCTACAGCGAATTGCCCATACTGATTGGCATTCTGGTGAATGTGGTTTTTGTATACCTCGTATTGCATTCGCTTGATTTCATCTCTAAAATACTAGGACAGGCCGGCATGCTGGCCGTCCGGAAATTCTTTGGTGTAGTGCTATTGGCCATTGCGGTAAAGATTTTCGCAAACAATGTTGGTGGGCTGATCAAATGATTGAAAATGGTTCTGCATTGAACTGTTTCAGCTAATATTGGTTAATTAAAAAAAATGCAAATGAAGAAATTCTTGGTCATACCCGTATTGATCGTTTTGGCCTTGGGCTGGACTGGCTGGAAGACAAAACAAGTTAGTCGGCCTTTTGTCAGCAAAGCTGAGATCATATCCTGCATGGAAACAGAAACCATTGATGCTTATTTGAATGAGGCATCAAGACCAGCATTTGCATCAATGCACAATGCGCCCTTACAGGTTTCCGCCCAGAACCTTCAGGGCAAGATGATTAAATTTGATGTG
>CANEWJ010000140.1 GCA_947442625.1 Chitinophagaceae bacterium | reverse complement strand
TACAAGATCCCCGTTTGCCAATATTTTTTCAGCCTACCCCTGAGTCTGTTACTGCTGGCTTGCCAAAATATGCCGGTGTACTCAATGGAGAAACTGATGTTAACCTTGGTAGCAATATTGTTCCTAAATCATCTGCAATAGGCCTCATGTATTACCGGGATATACAAGTTCCGGTGCCAGCCCAAGGTCAGATAATGATGGTGTCTGAGTTGAAATTCATTTTGGCGGAAAGTGTAGTAAAAGGATATATCACCGGGGATGCAAAAAAATATTATGAAGACGGAATTAAGGCTTCAATGGATTACTACAAATCGGTTTCAGGTGTAAACATATCTGCTACAGCAACCTACCTCAATCAACCAGGCGTTATTTACAATGCTACGAATGCCCTAAATTTGATAGGAACACAACGCTGGATTGCTTTGTTTTATAACGACTGGCAGGCATGGCACGAATGGAAACGTACAGGATTTCCTGTACTTACACCTTCTAAAGTAAATTTTAACGGCGACCGCATCCCTGTAAGATTTCTTTACCCCGCCAGTGTGCAAGTTACAAACAGAGGCAATTATACTGAAGCTTTAAAAATTCAAGGGCCAGACGATATCAACACCAAAATTTGGTGGATGAAATAATCTACTTTCCAGCATTATTTAAAGTGAGTTTATGCTTAAAGTAGTCATGAGAGGAGTTTTATGTTTTGTATTACAGTGGTTTTGCCTTATTGGCTTGGCGCAGTATCGCTATAGTAACAATCATTTTG
Source organism: Chitinophagaceae bacterium (assembly GCA_947442625.1). Lineage (GTDB taxonomy): Bacteria > Bacteroidota > Bacteroidia > Chitinophagales > Chitinophagaceae > Pollutibacter. Next base: position 5,514 of record CANEWJ010000140.1, on the reverse strand, counting down.
CCAGCCGCTCTGAAGTGTTGGGTCAAAAGGGTATGGTAGCTACCAGCCACCCCTTGGCAACACAGGCAGGGCTGGAAGTTTTGAAAAAAGGCGGGACAGCCATAGACGCTGCTATAGCGGCCAATGCCATGTTGGGTTTAGTTGAACCGACAGGCAATGGAGTTGGCGGAGATCTATTCGCTATTGTGTGGGACGAAAAAACAAAGAAGTTATACGGACTCAATGGAAGCGGTAAATCGCCGCAAGGCATGTCGCTAGATTTTCTTAAAAGTAATGGCTACCAAAAAATACCCTCTTACGGGGCCCTCTCGGTTTCTGTTCCGGGTTGTGTAGATGCATGGTACACTTTGCACGGCCGATTTGGCAAAATACCGATAGCCGAACTGTTATCCCCCGCTATTCAATATGCCAACAATGGTTTTCCCGTATCTGAAGTAGTAGCGTTTTTATGGGATGAATATGCCAACACTTTAAAGCAATATGAAGGATATAGGCAAACCTACATGCCCAATGGCAAACCACCGGTAAAAGGACAATTGTTTAAAAACCCAGGACTGGCAACAACTTTGCAATTAATTGCCCGTTTTGGTCGGGATGGTTTTTATAAAGGACCTGTAGCCGAAGCCATTGCAAGCACGGTTAAAAAAGAAGGTGGCTTTTTATCCACCGAAGATTTGGCTAAACATACATCAGAATGGGTTGAACCTGTTAGCTCCAATTATAGGGGATACGACATTTGGCAACTTCCACCCAACAGTCAGGGGTTAGCCGTGCTGCAAATGATGAATATTTTGGAACAATTCGATCTAAAAAGCATGGGGTTTGGAAGTGCTGAATATATGCACCATTTTATTGAAACTAAAAAATTAGTATTTGAAGACCGGGCCGCCTATTACGCCGACCCCCTATTTTATACGCCTCTTTTAAAAGAACTAAACAGCAAAGAATATGCTGCACAACGAGGCAAATTAATAGATAACAATGCTGCCAGCGACAACGTAATTGCAGGTAAACCTGCCCCTTTTGGCAATACCATTTATTTAACGGTATCTGACAGCGCCGGAAATATGGTATCGCTCATTCAAAGCAATTTTGCCGGTATGGGATCAGGCATTGTACCTACAGGAAAAGGGTTCAGTCTTCAAAACCGTGGCTGCTCCTTCACCCTTACGCCTGGCTTACCAAACAGTTATGCACCAGGTAAACGTCCTTTTCACACCCTTATACCGGGTTTTGTAACCCGCAGACAGCAACCTTTTTTAAGTTTTGGTGTGATGGGCGCCGATATGCAGCCTCTCGGCCAAGCCCAAATACTTGTCAACCTTATTGACTTTGGGATGAACCTGCAGGAAGCCTGCGACGCACCCCGCATAAATCACGTCGGCTCATCGAATCCAAACGGAGAGCCTGCAAAAGGCAAAGGCACAGTGTACCTTGAGTTTGGTTTTTCCCCTGCTGCAATTGGTAGTTTACAAAGAAAAGGGCATGCAATTGGATCAGACCTTAGGGGTTTTGGCGGATTTCAGGGCATAATGAAAGACAGTACGAATGGAGTATACATAGGGGCTTCTGAATTTAGAAAAGATGGATACGCAGCAGGTTACTAATATTATTATTCAAAAAAATTGCATCATGAAAAAAATTGGCTGTCTCATAGTGTTGTTTGCCGCGTTGTTGCTTCAGTTACATGCTCAGGTAATTATAACCCCACCTGCTGGAAACCTGACCACTAAAATCAACAAAAACGGAGTTACCATAATACCCAACGGTAGGTTTGTACAATCGTTCGGCAAGCAAATTGATGTAGCGCCACACCCATATGGCATGGTAATTAGCCCCGATGGAAATACCTTGGTCACTGCCAATTCAGGGACCAGTCCACTATCTATAACTATCATTCGCAACATTACCAGCCCGTTGCCGCAAGTGCAGCAAATACCGGAGGGTAACGCAACACAAAAAGGAGTTTTGGCTTCAGTGTTTATGGGCCTTGCCATTAGCTCCGATAGTAAAATTGTATATGTGTCTGGTGGACAGGAAAACAAAATTTATTTGTTCGAACTGGCTACCGGCAAAAGCATGGGTGTTATAGATTGTAGCGCTACAGATAGCGGTATAGATTATACCAACGGTTACATAGGCGACATGGTTTTAAATAAAGCAGGAGACAAATTGTACGCGTTAGACCAAATAGGTTTCAGACTCATTGTAATTGACATCCCTACAGGCAAAATAGTTAGCAATACAAAAGTGGGTCGATACCCTTTTGGCATTGCTTTATCGCCCAATGAGCAAATGGTTTATGTTGCCAATGTGGGAATGTACGAGTATAAATATGTTGAGGATATCGACCCTAAAAACCCCTCTGCAAAAGCACTCGCTTTTCCTCCGTACAAATATTTATCTTCAGAGTCCAACAAAGGTATTATTACAGAAGGCGTTTCAGTACCCGGTTTGGGCGATCCGCAATCACCGGAAGCATTTTCAATATGGGCAGTCAACATTTCTAATACTACTAAGCCTGTTGTGATTGCAAAAATTAAAACTGGTTTTCAAATTGGTGAAATATTAGAAGGTATTCCTGCTGTTGGTGGTTCAAGTCCCAACTCTGTGGTTGCTAATGCTAATTTTGTGTTTGTAAGCAATGGCAACAACGATTGTGTTTCTGTTATCGATGTAAACACCAACAAACTGGTAAAAAACATCATGCTTAACCCTGAACCAAAACTTAAAAACCTGCGGGGTATCATTCCTTTTGGTCTGGCCCTAAGCCCCGATGGGAATACCTTATACGTGGCTGAGTCAGGCATTAACGCTGTTGCTGTTGTTGATATAAAAAGTTTACAGGTTGTTGGACATTTCCCAACAGGTTGGTTTCCTTCAAAATTGGCCGTAAGTCCTAATGGCGATAAAATTTATGTAGCCAATGCAAAAGGTTATGGAAGTGGCCCGAATGGTGGTGAAAAATTTAATCCCGGACCTGAAGGCAGTAATATTGGCCGTCTTATGAAAGGTACCATTTCGCTTTGCGAAACACCTGTCCCCAATGCTTTGCCTGGTTTAACTAAAAAGGTGATTGACAACAATTTTAAAATACAAGCTGTTTCTGATCCTTCTTTTGCTAGTCGCAGAAACAACCCCATTGCTTTGTATCCTGGTCAAAAAAAATCGCCTATAAAATACTGGGTTTTTATTACCAAAGAAAACAGAACATTTGATGAAGTATTTGGCCAGTTACCCTACGTAAACGGCGATGCAACCTTAGCACGCTTTGGTGCGAACGTACCTGAAATAGAGAATAGCAATAAAACGCTTTCTGTCAAAAATGTAACTGTAGCACCTAACCACTTAGCCCTTGCCAAAAAGTTTTCGGTAGCAAATAATTTCTACTGCGATTCAGATCATTCTGCTGACGGACACCGCTGGCTTGTAGGCACCTACCCCAACGAATGGGTAGAAACAACTACCTCCGCATCTTATGGTGGAAACCGAAATAGAAAGGCTACATCGGTAGCTCCCGGCAGCTTTTTAATGGTGGGGTCATCAAGTGCCATTTATCCTGAAGATTATAACGAGGCAGGTTCTATGTGGGATCATTTTGATCGTAACCGCATTTCATATTTTAATTTTGGAATGGGGCTTGGTTTATCATCACGCTTAGATGATATTAAATTTAAACCTTTAAGTGTAAAATACCTCGCCAATTACCCACTACCAGGATCTTTATTAGATAATTCCTCCCGTCTATTTCCGGTATACAACACTGCCATCCCTGATCAGTTTAGGGCCGACATGTTTATAAAAGAAGTTGAAGAGCGCTGGAGGATTCCCAATAAAAGATTGCCATCGGTTTTGGTTGCACGCATACCCAACGACCATGGAGCGGGAGAACGCCCCAAAGATGGCTACCCTTTTCGTGAAAGTTATATGGCCGATAATGATTTGGCTATCGGTAGGGTGATTGAGTATTTATCTCATACCCCCTATTGGAAAGAGATGGCTGTTGTAATTACTGAAGATGATAGCCAGGGTGGTGTTGACCATGTAGATGCCCACAGGAGTATCTTAATGTTGGTATCTCCCTACGCCAAAAAACAGTACGCAGGCAATGTACATTATAGCTTTGGCAGCATTTTTAAAACCATGTGGAATAGCCTTGGCATTTCCTACTTGAACCAATACGATGCAGCAGCAGCAGATATGGGAGACATGTTTACAGACAAACCAGACTTTACACCATACAATGCCATAAGCGCTGATATTAGAATATTTAATCCTCAGGATGCCCTTGATCCTTTAAATGAAAAGTTTAACTGGAAAGCTTTAGAAATGAATTCCGATGTTGACCATCCAAGCCAAATGATTAAGGATAGCGAAGAACTGGATAAAAAATTAAAAGAACAGAAAAAAAATAAATCCATTAAGTCGAAAAAACAGTTAAAATAATTCCTACTTTTTCCATTTTGAGAAAGCCCTATTAGCCGAAAAGGGAAGTATGTATAATCACATCGGGTGATTTACTTGAAAATTAAATCACTCATCAAAGCAACATAAATCTTTACCTTCGCGGCTATCTATGACAGAAAAAATTCTCATCCTCGATTTTGGCTCCCAATACACCCAATTGATCGCCCGTGCAGTCAGGGAAGCCCATGTATATTGTGAAATTGTACCTTACCACAAGAACATTGAATACGGACCCGACCTGAAGGGGGTAATCCTTTCAGGATCACCATTCTCTGTGAATGATCCTAATGCTCCAGAGGTAGACATCAAGGCTATCGCCGCACAGCGCAATGTGCTGGGCGTTTGCTATGGTGCACAGTTGACAGCAAAATCATTTGGTGGCCGGGTTGAGCGGTCTGAAAAAAGAGAATACGGAAGGGCCATCCTTCAAACCAATATTGAAAATGTTTTGCTGGCTTCGGTTCCTGAAACCTCTCAGGTATGGATGAGCCATGGCGATTCAATTTTGGAACTTCCTCATAACGCTACCCTACTGGCAACCACAAATTCTATCCCCATTGCTGCTTTCAAGGTTGACGAACCTGGCTGCAATGAAATATTTGGCCTTCAGTTCCACCCTGAGGTTTACCACTCTGAATATGGTAAAAAAATCATCCAGAATTTCCTCTACACGGTTTGTGGATGCAACGGAGATTGGACACCCGCGCATTTCATCACAGACACTGTCGAGGCATTGAAAAAACAAATTGGCGACAAAAAAGTGGTCATGGCCCTCAGTGGCGGTGTTGACTCTACTGTTGCTGCAACGCTTATCCACAGGGCCATTGGCAAAAACCTTTTCGGAATTTTTGTTGACAATGGCGTGCTGAGGAAAGATGAATTTGAAGCCGTACTCAAAACATATGAAGTCCTGGACCTCAATGTAAAAGGAGTTGATGCAAAGCGTGAATTTTATGCTGCCCTGAATGGACTGAGCAATCCGGAAGAAAAAAGAAAAGCCATCGGCAGAACCTTTATTGAAATTTTTGACCAGGAAGCCCAATCATT
>CANEWJ010000139.1 GCA_947442625.1 Chitinophagaceae bacterium | reverse complement strand
CAGCGGGAAGATGCCAAGCGAAGAATTACAGTGGCCTTCAATGTCAGGGACAGGGATGTTCAATCTGTTGTTGAGGAGGTTCAATCCAAGGCCGAGAAAACCATTGCATTGCCTGCTGGATATTATGTGAAATATGGTGGGCAATTTGAGAACCTCGTCGAGGCAAAAGATCGGTTGATGATAGCCGTACCCATCGCCTTGTTGTTGATTCTGCTGATTCTTTATTTATCTTTTGGATCGCTGCGCTATGGTTTACTGATCTATACTGCTATTCCGCTTTCCGCCATTGGAGGCATTTTATTGTTGTGGATGCGCGACATGCCATTCAGTATCTCAGCTGGTGTAGGTTTCATTGCCCTTTTTGGCGTGGCGGTTTTGAACGGAATTGTATTGATCAATGAATTCAACAGACTGAAGCATGAAACCCAAATGAACATGAAGGATCTTGTGTTGAAAGGCACCGCTACCAGGCTAAGGCCTGTATTGATGACTGCTGCTGTGGCTTCGCTGGGATTTCTGCCCATGGCATTGAGCACAAGCTCTGGTGCTGAGGTGCAGCGCCCACTGGCTACGGTGGTGATTGGTGGATTGATTTCAGCCACCTTGCTTACACTGTTTGTTTTGCCCGTTCTGTATGTATGGGTGGAAAAAAGAAAAGGTTCAATCAAGGCTCCGGCACTTACACTGTTGCTGGGATTCATTTGCCTAACGGCCAGCAGCCAAACAACTGTAGAAGAAATGCATGGATATGTCAATACAAGACCTACTGCATCAATACCCATCGACTCCATCATCGCCCTGGCAGACAGAAATGCCATATCCCTAAAGATGGCGGGAAAGCAAGTCGAATATTATGCTGAATTAAAGAAAAAACCAGCAGAAATACCCAAGACTTCATTTGGCGCAGAGTATGGCAATATCAACAGTGCTTTCAATGATACCCGATTTTTTCTAAACCAGCAGTTTCAGTTGCCCAAGGTTTATGCAAGGCAAAAAGCAGTTTATGCTGGTTCCGAGGCCTTGCATGCGGCAAGGAAAGACCTTAGGCAGGCGGCATTGCATCTTGAGATCAGGCAAATCTGTTACCGTATCATGGATCTTGACAGAAGGGACGAGATCCTTTACCGTTTCTTGCGGGTATTTTCCAGTTGGGAAGAAAAGGCAAAGGTTCAGCAGGCGGAGGGTGAAATCAATGCTACAGTCTTGAGTGGCATAGCCCTGCAAGCCAAGCAGTACTTCTTTCAGAAAAAGGAATTGGAGGCCGATCGCTATACCCTAATCCAGGAATTGAATAGCATGATCATGTCTGGCAGCAATTATAAACCGTCATTGGACAATACAGTGGAAAAAGAAATTCCAAGTTTAGTGGCATCTTTTGCATGGCATCCTGCGGTAAAAGCTGCGGAGGAACAGGTGAGGTTGAGCCAGGCAGAAACTGCGTTGGAAAAAAACAGGCTTGCACCGGATTACAGTCTGGGATACAGCAACCTTTCCATCCAGGGCTGGCAATCCCCAGACGGTCGTACCCAAAAATATTATTCGACATCCAACCGCTTTGGCATTTTTCAATTAGGTGCATCCATTCCCATTTTTAATGGTGCTGCCAAAGCGAGAATCAATGCTGCGAAAGCTGCGGAAACCATGGCTTCCCTCGAAAAACAACAGGAACAGGAAATCCTCAACCGGAAACTGACGGATGTAATTTCTCAGTTTCGGGCTGCGAAGGAGGCTTATGATTATTATCAATCCACAGGCCTGAAATTGTCGATTGAGTTGTGGCAACAAGCAAGAAAAAGACTGGAACTCGGAGACATTTCATATGCTGACTATACCGTATTGCTATCCCAGCACCTGCAAGATTTGATATCACATGCAACATCCATTCATCAACTGCAAATGGCAGCTGCTACTTTTCAATTTCTAACTGAAAAAAAATAACGCATGAGATATTCAATGTATTTTTTCATCCTCATTTTCTTGCTCATCCAAAGTTGTTCAGAAACCAAAACAGCTCCTGCAGAAGCAGCAGCTGTTGAAGAAACCAGTGAAATCAACCTTACCCAAGATCAATTGAAGGCACTTGGTCTTCAGTATGGAGATCCTGTCAAAACCAGCATGGGCAGCATCATTACGGTGCAAGGTAAAATAGACCTTCCCCCGCAAAACCTCATCTCTGTCAACTTTTCATTGGGAGGATACCTGAGGAGTACAAAACTCATACCTGGCATGCACGTATCAAAAGGTGAGGTGATTGCCATCATGGAAGATCAGGCCATTGTTCAGCTGCAACAAGACTATCTTTCTGCTGCTGCAAGGCTTGAATTGGCAGGACTTGAACTGGAAAGGCAAAAAGCCCTTGGAGCGGCGAGTGCAGGAACTTCAAGGGCCCTGCAGCAGGCCCAGGCCGAGCAAAAGCTACAGGCTGTTGCATTCAGGTCTTTGCAGGAAAAACTAAAATTGATTGGCATTGATGTAAACGCATTGAATGAATCCAACATTTCTGGGCAGGTGTCTGTTCGGTCAACCATCAATGGGTATGTGTCTAAGGTGAATGTCAATACGGGAAAATATGTTCAGCCCACTGAAACCATGTTTGAGTTGATTGATCCTGAAGACATTCATGTGGCACTCACCCTTTTTGAAAAGGATCTTCCTTATGTGCAGAAGGGAAACCAGGTCAGCATTCATTTCATGGATGAGCCGGGAAAGACCTATGCTGCAGAAGTGATCCTGGTCAACAAGGGCCTTGATGATGACAGAACCGCTACTGCCCATTGTCATTTTAAGGTTCATCCCAAAAACCTATTGCCGGGCATGTTTGTGGAGGGTGAATTGTCCGTAAGCAACAAGCTGGTGGATGCTGTTCCTGATGAGGCTGTGGTAAGGCTTGGAAACAAGCAATATATTTTTGTCAGGAAATCCGACAATGTGGTTGAAATGAAAGCAGTCGTTACCGGACTTTCCAAAGATGGAAAAACAGCATTGTTGAGTGGCAATGAGGGAATTCCTGCCGGATCCATTGTATTGAACAATGCCTACACATTGATGGGGATTCTTAAAAACAGCGGGGAATAGTAATCCTAGTTGCGGTAGTCTTCCCTCACAGGACTGAATACATCAATCAGTATACAATCGGTATGCGCAATGGCGGAGTGGGGGACATTGGAACCAATCACTTTCACTGTTCCAGGCTCCAACATGAACGATTCGTTACCAATCTGCATTTCCATTTTCCCTTCGAGCATCAGGGTGATTTGTTCATGGGGATGATGGTGTGCAGGTAGTTTGCTGCCTGCCTGGATGGTAACCCATCCCAAAGTTGTACTGTCGCCATGAACATACTGGCCGATAATGCCTTCTGTGAGAAATTTCTTTTTTATGTCACTGATCTTTGGCATGCTGATGAATTTTTATTGTTCAAAATAGGCAACGCTTCCGCCTACCCAATCCTTGTCTTTGTTGTAGCGCACACCAATCATTTTCCCTTTGCTGAGCCTGGCCAGGTTGGTGGCCAGGATGGGTCTTGCTTTTCCTTCTTCCCAGACATACATCAACCTGATTTCTGCTTTTGCTGGTTCATTGGGCGTTTGGATGCAGGAAGCATACTTGACCTTGCGTTGAAGAATCCAGTGTTCAGGTTGCTGGATGGCCTCAATGTCTTCTTTGGTTACATCAATTACCACACCTTGTCCGGCAAACGAAAACAAGGGCTTCAGGACATAATTTTGTAGATCCTCGGGAATGCTTTCCAACTCATTGAGGAAAAAAGTTTCTGGTATAAAAGGGTGGTGAAGAAAAGGCAGGGTGAATTTTGAAATCCTGTAAAACCAGTTGGGGTGGGGAACCCATTCCACATCAAGGTCCTCCCTCAGGTCCACAATCGGCCCAAGGGAATCCTTTACAGCATTCAATTCATCTGCAATGATCCTGTTGTAGATTCTTTTGACCCTTGTTTTTACGCCGTTGTTGTCATAATACAATGCTCTTCCTTCCTTTTTCAATGCAGTGATGCAAACGGGTGCAATACCCAGGTAGTGTTCTGTGCAGTAAAAATCAATCCTTGTTTTTTGTTGATGGGGTTTTATTTCCAACAGAATCACTTCTTCTGGCTTGTGTTCTCCAAGGATTACCCGTTTGAGTAGCGCTATATAACTTGATTTGTTCAATCCATTGAAGTAATGGGAAAATCCATCAGGGATATTGAAATGCCTCTCCAATACTTCTGGATAATAAGCCTGCATGCCAAACAAGGTGGGGAAGCCCTGCATCTCAATGAGGGCAGGAAAAAATCCACCGGTTTCGTTTTCGCAGATGCCAAAATCGAATGCAATAAAATGGGATATTTTGTTTTGCGACTGAACCACCTCATCAGCAGGAATAGCCCTTTCAGTGAGTGCATTGAATGCAGGATGGATAATGAAATCAATGATTGATTCACAGGTCTGGATCATCTCCTGCCCAAGCTTTCGGTCAATGAATACGGGAGTCTCTGCTATCCGAAAATCAATGGCGCCAGGATGCACACTGTTCAGGTCTTGGAGAAAGTTTTCATATCTCTCCTGACTGAATGATGCGTTGAATTGTTCCCTGATCGATTGGATCATTTCCTGCGTTTTATGAAAGGCTATGATGGTTGTTGATCTTGGCAATGGCCTGCTCAATAAAATTGGGCAAGACATGGCTGTTGGTCATGCTGATTTTTTCAGGATCATTGAGTTGCTCAATCATCGACTCCCATTTTTCCTGTCCATGGTTTTCAATCACGGTTTTTTTCTTGTCTTCCCGCTTCAGATGCATGCTCATCCCCTGGGCATCGGCCTCAGGATGAAACTGTGTTCCCACCATATAGGCATTGAACCGGATGGCCATCACAGCCCTCTCCAGGTCAATATGGGGCCGCTCTTTTTCAATGCAAAGCATCTCCGCTCCCAATTCCTTCATCCTGTCCAGCTGGGGTTGGACGACCTGAAAATCACGGCTGTCAACACCATAAAAGGGATCGTTGAGTCCATTGAAAACAGGTTCATCCAGACCTGCTTCCATCCTGTGCATGGGGAAGACGCCAAATGCAGTAGACTTGCGCTTGGTTACATGGCCCAAGCCAAAATAACGGCAAGCCAGCTGGTAAGAGTGGCAGATGAAAAAAGCATATTTTTTGTTGATGTTACTGGCTGCATTGTTCCAGGCAACCAAGTCTGAGAGCCATTTGAAATAGGCATTGTCCCAAACCGTTCCCTCACTCTCCAAAGGACTTCCGGGTCCACCGGTGGAAAGATAAATATCGAATGCTAATGAGGGCAATTCCGCTCTGTTGCGCACTTCAAATTCCTCCCATTCGAGCGACTGATGATGTGCTGTATTCATGCGCACCAACATTTCCCTGATGCACCGCATCCCCTCATTTTGTTGACCATCATAGAGGTCCAGTATGGCAATCCTGATCTTCTTCATTTCGCCTACAAAGGTACATCAAAGGCTGCCAAGAAACTTGGATTCGATATAAGCAGCAACCGCTTGAAAACTCTTGGTTTGTTCGTAGACTTCCAGTTGTCTGTCTGCTCCGGTCCCTTTTTCTAAAATGGTGGTAATATTTTTCAGCGCCTCTCTGCAGCCCAATTCATCTACCACATCATCGATAAAATCAAGGAGTTCAAGGATCAAGGCCCTGGTATTCACTTCCTGCTCTTTTCCAAAGTCGATGAGCTTGTCATCAATGCCATAGCGGGACGCGCGCCATTTGTTTTCATTCACAAGGGCCCTGGGATAAATCATAAAGTTCAGGTTGGCTGCCCTGAGTTTGAACAGCTTGGCACAAATGCACTGGAACAGGGCTGCAAAGCCCACCGTTTCATCAACGGTAAGGGGTACGTCGCATACCCTGAATTCAACTGTACCATAAAATGGATGTACCCGAAGGTCCCACCAGATTTTCTTGGCATTATCGATGCAGTTGGTTTTGATGAGCAGGTTCACATAATTCTCGTAAGCACTGTAGCTGTCAAAATAATCTGGAATCCCGGTACGGGGGAACTTATCGAAAACCTTGGTTCTGTATGATTTAAACCCAGTTACCCGCCCTTCCCAAAAAGGGGAGTTGGCACTAAGGGCAAACACGTGGGGTAGAAAATACCTTGCAGAGTTGGCGATGTGAATGGCCATTTCCTTGGAGGGCATGCCCACATGCACATGCAGTCCAAAGATCAGGTTTGATCTTGCGGCATCCTGCATCTCATTGACAATTTCCTGGTACCGGATATGGTCTGTGATCAGCTGTTGGCGCCAGGTGCTGAAAGGGTGTGTTCCTGCCGCACCAACACTGAATCCCAGCGATTCAGCGATGCCATGGATCGTTTTTCTGAGGTTGTAGATATCATGCCT
>CANEWJ010000138.1 GCA_947442625.1 Chitinophagaceae bacterium | reverse complement strand
GGCACCAAATAGCCCCTCCGGAAGATGAGTTGCCCCTTTTCATGTGTGAGAAAATTAACAAATCCTTTACCTAGCCCTGCATAATTCTCTTTTAAAATATAGTGTAGCCCACGATTGAGTGGATATCTTTTCATCGCCATATTGGCCTGGTAAGGCCTTACATAAACTTCTTCATTGCAATTGGCACACTGCAAGGCAGCCAGCCTTACCTTTTTCTGGAAGGTCAATTGTGCTGGATCTTCCCGGTTACCGATCCAGCTTACCCCAATAAAACCAATGGCATTGGGACTTGAGGCAACATAATTGATAACCCCTTCAGAGTTTCTGGCAGCCATAATTTTTCCTTTCAAGGACTGTCCGCGCAAAACAGAATCGATGAGGAACCTTACGGTGCTGGTGGCTTTTAGGCCATCCATCACGAGTTCGTATGGGTAAGGACTGGTTCCACTCAACATCCCCCTTATCTCAGCAATAGAAAAAAGGGAATCCTTTGCCTTGTTGTTGGTGATAACGGCAATGGCATCAGTGGCGATCCTGCCATGCATGGGAATGAAAGAAAGGGTGTCCTTGTAATACAGTTCTTCATCATCACTGAGCCCGCGGGTAATGATGATCATCCTGGTACTATCATTGAGCATGTCCTTCAGGCAATCGGCCTCAGGCTTGTAATGCGCGATGATCTTGGCTTTGGGATTCAATGACATGAATACCTTGATCTGGGAGTCGATGATGGGAGCAAAAGATTCGTCCACGCTGATATGAATGGTACCACTGTTGATGGTATCATCCCCTGCAATGACTTTTGCCTTTTTTTTGTTTGGATTGCAGGATGCCGCCAAAAGCATAAAGGCCATGATGGTGAGGACCCTCAACAATATGGTTGGATGGTATTTCATCGTTGTTTTATTGCATAAATACCCCTGTAAAGCCGGAAAACACCATAGCATACGCAGGCAATCCCGAAGATGGTGGAAAGCAGGGAATCAACGACCAGTTTTCCGCCCAGGTATTTGCCGGCCAGAAAAAACACACCTGCACCCAACCACAAAATACCTGCTGCAAAGTCATACATAACCTTGAAGCTGGACTGCCTTTTTTCTTCCCTGTCGCGAAATGAGTTTGTATCCATGGAATGCAATTTAATGAAATTACCCTTCTCAATACAATGACGCAGGTGCAGGAAAATTCCACAACTTATCTTTACAAAAAAATCCAATGAAAGTGTTGATGGTTTGCCTGGGGAATATTTGCAGGAGCCCGATTGCAGAGGGTGTTCTTCAACAGAAAGTGAAGCAGCTGGGGTTGCATTGGGAGGTAGACAGTGCTGGAACCAATGGATTTCACAATGGCGAACGCCCTCACGACATGTCGCAGATGGTTTCCAAACTGAATGGGATTGATATTTCCGAACAAAGATCAAGGGCATTCAAGGCGGAGGATTTTGATCAGTATGACCTGATCATTCCCATGGCTGCCGATGTTTGGCGCGACATGAAATACATCGGAGGGAAAAAATACAATGCAGAAAAGGTTGAACTCCTGCTCAATTATTCCTTTCCCAACACTGATCTTGATGTGCCAGATCCCTGGGGCAGGTCTGTTGCGGCCTTTCATGAGGTGTTCAGCCTCATCGAGCATGCCTGTGATGCACTGATCAAACAATACCAATCGCCAAAACAGCCTTAACTTCGCAGCATGAAACCATCGATCCCACAAGGCACGCGCGACTTTTCAGCAGCGGTGTTGAGAAAAAGGAATTTCATTCTTCAGACCATCCGCAGTGTTTTTGAAACCTATGGCTTTGAGCCACTGGAAACGCCTGCCATGGAGAATACAGAAACCCTGATGGGCAAATATGGTGAGGAAGGGGACAAACTGATTTTCAAGGTCCTCAACAACGGCTTGAACAATCCAGACAAAAGGGATGCCGTCATCCGCGATTTTGATGCAGTAATGGAAGGCAGAACCAACAAAGGCATCACAGAGAGGGCCCTTCGATACGATCTCACCATTCCCTTTGCAAGATATGTTGCCATGAACCAGGGTCAGTTGACCTTCCCTTTCAAACGCTACCAGATGCAACCCGTCTGGAGGGCAGACAGGCCCCAACGTGGCCGCTACAGGGAGTTCTGGCAGTGCGATGCTGATGTGGCGGGAAGCACAGCCCTGCTCCATGAAGTGGAACTTTCCCTCATCTATACCAATGTTTTCAACAAGCTGAACGTGCCTGTTGAGGTACACATCAACAACAGAAAAATACTGGGTGCACTGGCCACGGTCTGTGGCGGGGAAGACATGATGATGGACATCACCATTGCCATTGACAAGCTGGACAAGATTGGCATGGAAAAAGTGAAAGATGAACTCATTGGCAAAGGACTGTCGATGGAACAGGTTGATACAGTGGAATCCTTCATTTCCATCGCAGGCAGCAATGATGAAAAACTGAAAGCATTGGAAGACATGTTCAGCAGTATTCCCCAGGGGCTTGAGGGAATCAATGAATTGAGGACCGTTCTTGATTCGTTCCACGCCATCAAAGGGATGGCCTCTGCGGGTACACAATTGCTTGTTGATCTTTCATTGGCGCGCGGGCTGAATTACTATACCGGAACTATTTTTGAAGTGAAGGCATTGGGTGTACTCATGGGCAGCATCGGCGGGGGCGGCAGGTATGACGACCTCACGGGATTGTTTGGTGTAAAAGGCATTGCAGGAGTGGGGATCTCTTTTGGCGTAGACAGGATTTATGATGTGATGGAGGAGTTGACTGCATTTCCAGAAAGCATCCAAAAAGGGACAACAGCTTTGTTCTTCAATACAGGAACCGCAGAAGAAAAATACATTCTCCCTATTGCGGAGGAACTGCGCAGCAAGGGTGTTGCCTGCGAAATCTACCACGAGCTTGCCAAATTTGACAAGCAGTTCAAATATGCCGAAAAGAAAAATATTCCCTTTGTAATTATCATCGGATCAAAGGAAATGGAAGCGGGAACAGCGCTCGTAAAAGAACTTGCCTCCGGAACTCAAACGGAAACAAAAGTGGATGAAATCGCCAGCGCATTGGGATACTGAACAATGTTGATAAGCACAAGAAATTGCGAGACGCATCACCATTAAACCACTAAACCGTTAACCCCACTACCCCCATTTTCTCAACTGCTTCAAAGTGGCATCAAGGTCGCGGGGCAAGGGAGCAACAAATGCATGCGGTAATCCCTGGCGATCAACCAAGTCAACACTATAGGCATGCAAGGCCAGGCGCGACAACAAAGGTCGCTCGTCTTCTTCTTTTGTAGACATGTTGAATTTCCTTTTGAAGGAAGAAAGCAAAATAGGGTCAGGCTTTCCGTACAGCGGATCGCAAACCAGCGAGTGGCCTGCATTGTAGAGGTGTACACGGATCTGGTGTGTTCTGCCTGTTTCAATCTGAAACTTCACCCAAGTGAATCCCCTGAACCTTTCTTCAACCGTGTAATGGGTGATGGCAGGCTTCCCCTTTCTGCCGACCCTCATCTTTCCCAACAGGGTCGGATGTTGTTCAATCGGTTGATCATATACCCCCTGCTCTTCAGCAACACTGCCTATAACCAACCCATAATAGGTTTTCTTCAGCGTGCGTTGTTCAAACAGGGTATTGTAGTATTTGTGGGCTTCCGCATTTCTTGCCAGCAAAAGCAGTCCGCTGGTATCGCGGTCGATGCGGTGTACGATGAATATTTTTTCACCCTTGGCCTCAAACCAAGACTTTACAGAATATAATTCCGCATCATGCCTGTCAGGAATCGACAACCAACCCGATGGCTTGTTGATGGCTATCAGGTCGTCATCTTTGTAAATAATTTCAGGTGCAGTCTGCATCGTATAAAATTATTTTTTAGTCCTGGAACGCATGACCCTTTTTACACCACCTTTTTGAACAGTTGGCTTATGCCTTCCTTCTGTCTGCTTTCTTGCAGCAGCTGGCTTCTTTATTGCCACCCGCTTTTCTTTTTTCTCGGGCTTTGCAGGTGTAGCCAGATCCCGCTTTTCTTTTTTCTCTGTCTTTTCAGTTGCAGCCTGACCGCGCTTGACAAGGGTTTTCTCTTCAGGGTCTTCCGGCGTCTTTTTGATGAAAGAACTGTTCATGAATTTCAGCAACCTGATTTCCTTTTCCACCAGGTAACGCCATTTGCCGCGTTCTACATTCTTCTTCGTGAGGTTACCAAACATCACACGGTCCAGGTTCCTGACATCATATCCCAGCGATTCAAACATGCGCCTTACAATGCGGTTCCTGCCACTGTGCAACTCAATGCCAATGATGGACTTGTCTTTGGGGTCGGTGTAGGCAAGGGAATCAGCCCTCACAAATCCATCTTCCAGATCTAGGCCGTTCAGAATCCTTTCAAAATCAAGTTTGCCCAAAGGCTTGTCCAGCTTGACTTCGTATATTTTTCTCACTTCATGGGAAGGATGAGATAGCTTTTGTGTGAGGTCTCCATCATTGGTCAGCAACAAAACACCTGTTGTGTTGCGGTCAAGCCGTCCAATAGGAAATATTCTTTCTGCAGTTACTCCCCGGAGCAAATCAAGCACAGTTTTTCGTCCTTCTGGATCATCGAGCGTGGTGATATAATCCTTTGGCTTGTTCAATAAAATGTAAACCAGGTTTTTTTCTGGCACAATCTTCTTTCCTGCGAAACTGACAACGTCATTGGGATTGACCTTGAAACCAGGTTCAAGGATCACCACATCATTCACCCGCATTTTACCTTCCTTGATCAAAGGAACGGCATCCCTTCTGGAGCAAATGCCACAGTGGGCCACATATTTGTTGAGGGGCATTGTCTTGTCTTGCTTTCTTACGGTAATGGCAGGACGAAGATCGCTGGACTCAGAACGGTTTTTTGAAGCGTCCTTGTCTTCAGCAGCGGCTTTGCGGAACTCCAACTTTTTCTTTTCTATGGCCTCTGACCTTTCTTTTTTGAATTTCTTTTTCTCCTGGCGAAACTCTTCCTTGATGGCTGCATTGCTTTTCCTGGCGGCGAACTTGGAGAAATTGTCTGTACGTTTCATGTTTTTTGTTTTGCTGTTTTACAACAGGATGAAGAAGGTTGTGGGTTCAGGGGTATAGGGACCGGATGAAATTATTTGTTGGCGAGTTGTCCGCAGGCTGCATCAATATCCTTTCCTCTGCTCTTGCGGAGCCTTGCATTGACGCGGTTCTTATCAAGGAACTGCATGAAGGCTTCTGTTTTTTCTTCAGCGGGTTTTTTGAACCTGGCAAATTCAATCGGATTGTATTCAATGATGTTGACCAGGTCTGCAGGCACCTGCCTGTAAATCTTCATCAACTCTGCGGCATCTTCCAGTGAGTCATTGAAATTATCAAAGAGGATATACTCAAAAGTTATCTCGCTTTTGGTCTGTTTGTAAAAATAATTCAATGCATCAATGAGTGTTTTGAGGTCATTGGTTTCATTGATGGGCATGATTTCATTGCGTTTCTTGTCGTTGGGTGCATGCAAAGAAACAGCAAGCTTGAACTTGACCTGATCATCACCCAATTGACGGATCATTTTGGAAACCCCTGCAGTAGAAACCGTAATTCTCCTGGACCCCATGCCCAATCCATCTGGTGCAGTAATCCTTTCAATGGACTTCAGCACGTTCTTGTAGTTGAGCAATGGCTCACCCATGCCCATGAAAACAATATTGGTCAATTTCTTCTTGTAAATACGCATGGCTTGCTGGTTGAGCAATACGACTTCATCGTAAATCTCATCAAAAGAAAGGTTTCTCTCCCTTTCCATGAAGCCAGTAGCACAGAACTTGCAACTCAGGCTGCAACCAATCTGGGAGGAAACGCAGGCAGTAAGCCTTTCGGCAGTAGGAATCAAAACACCTTCCACCTTGAACCCATCATGGGTCTTGAAACGGGATTTTACCGTTCCATCCTCACTCACTTGCGTTGTATCGATAGACAGGGAGGGCAGGGTAAATTTCTCTTCGAGATTTGTCCTCAGCTCTTTGGAGAGATTGGACATGGACTGAAAATCAAAGGCATGCTTTTGCCATAACCATTCCCATATTTGCTGCAAACGAAACTTTTTCTCCCCAATTGATTCAAGGTATTCTCCGATTTCTTCCTTGCTGAAGTTGCGGATATTCTGCTTAGACATGCTGCAAAGGTAATGATTCCTTGAGGGGTTTGGCTCTTTATAGGGATAGAAATAAAATTGGCAACCTAAACCCGACCAAACTATTCAGGCTGGGGCGTATACCTGAGATAGGGTTTTACCACTTGAACACCCTTGGGGAACTTCAGTATGGCATCCTCCGTAGATATTGCAGGAACAACAATAACATCCTCCCCTTGTTTCCAGTCAGCAGGTGTGGCAACACTATGATTTGCAGTAAGTTGCAGGG
>CANEWJ010000137.1 GCA_947442625.1 Chitinophagaceae bacterium | reverse complement strand
TCAGGATTTTCCTTTGATAGGATATAATTGGGTAGTTGTTTGCAACCCAATATCAAAATTAGAAGTATGAATAGACTATTTTTCATTTGTTGGATAATATTTGTCTGAAAAAATATATTGATGATAGCCTTGCCCCAAATTGTCTCCAAAGATATTGTAGTAACATTCATTACCTCCTCCGAAAGGTGAAATGATTAACGGTTCTTTCAAAATCACTTTTTTGAGTGTCCAACCATTTGGCAAAATTGCTGTTGTTTCTGGTTTTCCTGTTTCTGTTGCGTGCATTACATAATAATTTCCTTTATTGTCTGTTAGTTTGGGGAATCCACGCATTATGAGCCCCTATCGACGGTATACATTGACCCCGTATCACCAGTATACAATGACCTATCTTCGCCATGTGTAAATGACCCCCTAAAAGTATTCAATTTCAAATAGTTACACGAATCTTAGAAATACTATTCTGACATTTTTTAATGGGGGTCAAGCATTAATGTGATACGGGGTACTATAACCGTGGATTTTCCATTCTATCTAACACAATATCAAAGGATTACGAGGTAAAAAAAAAGGAATAAATCAAGTTGAACCTGATTTATCCCTTCTGTAGCGAGATCGGGAGTTGAACCCGAGACCTTCGGGTTATGAATCCGACGCTCTAACCACCTGAGCTACCTCGCCATGGATGATTTTGGGTGGCAAAAGTAAGCAATGTATTTTTCATAAAAAAATTAAGGCTTATTTACAGCAATTTCATCAACAAAGATGGGTAGGCTGCTCCAGCAAGCCGTTTGATTTCATCTGTACAACTTGCACAACCATATTGGGTCAAGGCTTTGTTGAGCAATGGAATGGCTTCTGCCTGCTTGAATTCATTGATTTGAGGACCTGTCCATTGCTGCTTTTTTAGCAAATAAGGCAAGATAAAGTCAAAGCCCAATTTCAACGATTTTCCTGATGACGTTTTGGTTTGCCAAAGATCTAGCCCAAGCTGTTGAAACCTTGTGGCCAAACTGCTGTAGGCATTTAAAATAAATACGGCGTAATGCAGAGATGTGGTCCTTTTCATTTCCAAGGGGAATGAACCTTGGGGATCCATTTCCTGATCCAGACGGTTCAATACCCTTGAATAGATGGTTTTGACCAGCTTATTATCCTTGATAAAACCTGCATATGCCAGGAGCTGGGCATCATACCAGACACCATGGTTGTTGGGTGCATTCATTTCTTCTTTTCCTATGGTGCTGGTTCCTAACCAATGGATGAAGTCCTTTACCCATCCTTCCATGCCCGACTGATCTTTGTCTGTCCAAACTGGCGATGCCTTGAGGAGTTGAATCGCATCCATGATGTGCATGAAATGCCGCGTATCAATCACCCCTTCTGCACGACCATCCGTAACCCCCTTGACAGACTGCGCGTATGTAAGGTTGGGGTTCATCCGGGTTGCAGTATCAAGAAACCATACCCTGATCAGCTTGCTGGCATGGTCTGCATACGCTTCTTTTCCTGTAAAATAATAAGCCAAAGACAAATGATAAATACTGGCACTCAGGGCAGGCAAAACAACCTTGTCTGGAAAATTTTTTACTTCCGGATTGATCTCGCCATCCCGTCTAACATAAGGAATACCATTGGCAGTATTGGGGTTGGGCCACCAATAAGGTGCTATGCTCATGTAATCATGCTTGTCGCCACTTGGTGGGAGATCTGTTTTGCTCATCACGGTTACAGGCTTGAACCGTAGTGCTTTCTCAGCATTATTCTTCAGTTGATCAAAGGCTATTGCATATTCCTTATCGTTGTTTTGAATCCTGGCTTTGCTTTTGGCGAGATGATTGAAGTCGATGGTAACCAGATCGGTAAATGATATTTTTTCTTGAGCAACAAGTGAAACTGACACAAGTATCAATGCCCCAAAAAAGATCGAAATTTTTCTCATCACTTTTTTTTCTCTTTGTTTTTCGTTTTGTTTGCATGACGGCCACTGCCATCGCCATTATCAAGGAAGCCGCCAGCGGGATTCAATTTATCCAAAACCGCCTGGAGCTTCTGTTTCTCTGCAGTCGTTTTATCATCCAAGACTACCAATTTCTCCTCAAAAGGTGCCTTCCGCATATCGTAAAGATCACCAGACCGCATCAATTTCCAGTTGGCAGAACGAACATACCAATCCTTGCCCAGTCCAGTAAATATCCACTCCCTGGCAATTCCTTTGCCACCTTTCAGCTGGTAGGCAAAACTCACCCCATCCAATACATTGTTTGTTGGAAGTGGGGCCCCGGCAAGTTCAGCAAAAGTGGGAATAAAATCAGCGGCATCGATTAAACTATTGGATACTCCGGGCTTTTTGATCATGGCAGGCCAGTTTACAATCATGGGCACCAGGCTTCCGCACTCCTGCATGGTTCCCTTTTTGCCACTGAGCTTTTGTCCTTGTACCCTGCCAATTTGAGCGGCCTCTCCTGCAGTACCATTATCACCAAAAAATACAATCAGCGTGTTCTCCCTTAATTTAAGGCTATCCAAGGTATGCACCAACTTACCTACCAATTTATCCATGTAGGAAATATTGTCAGTATAGAGTTCCTTGTAATCAGTAGTACCATGCTTGGTATCAGGCGTTGCAACGATCTCTCCATGCACGTGCGACAACGAATAGTACAGGTAGAAAGGATCTTTTTTATGCTGTGCCAAAAAGTTCACCATGTGGTCATGCATCAGGTCTGGCATGTACTCTCCATCCTTCAACACGGCTTCTTTCCCATTCACAACATATTTATCTTTCTTTCCTTCTTCATTAAAAAAAGACCCACTTCCAAAAAACCGCAAATAGTCATCAAACCCAAATTCAGCAGGACCCAAAGGAAGCTGCCCCCACTTGCCAATCATGGATGATGTGTATCCTGCTTTTTTTAAAATAGAGGGCATGAAATTCTCAGCAGAGGGCTTGATTTCGCCGGTCATGTCTTGGTTGACTGCTCCGGTCCTAAAGCCATATCTTCCTGATAGGATCAAAGCCCTGGATGGACCGCACAAAGGCACGGTATAGGCGTTCGTATAGCGAATACCTTCCTTCGCCAGCTTATCGATGACGGGTGTTTTAAAAAAATCTGCTCCATAAGCACTCACGCCGTCAATACCCAGATCATCTGCCAAAACAAAAATGATATTGGGCTTTTTTTGTTGGGCAAAAGAAGCATTTGCAAAAAGCAAAAACAGAAAGAAATAGTGTGTACGCTTCATTTATTTTTTTTCTTGGGATTTAAAAAACTCAATCATTTCCTTGCGCAATTCTACAGCCGCTTTTGCATAGGCCTTTTCATCAATCACGTTATGCTTTTCCAATGGATCTGCAACGTAATCATATAATTCCGTAGCGTATACCTTGCTTTCACTGAATGCAGTGCTTGATGTAAAATCATTCATCCAGATGGTGTAACGGTATTTGTCTGTACGCATGCTGTATCCCATCATGGCATTGCTGGTATAGCTCTTCTTTTTCATTTCCTCTTTGCTGAGCTTTCTGGGATACTGGCTCATGGCAAATTCATTGACTGCTGCTTTTTTGTTTTGCATGACAGGCTTCAGGCTTTTACCTTGCAAATGCTTAGGAACCGGCACTGATGCGAGGTCACAAAGGGTTGGAAAAATATCAATATGCTCCGACAAGGAAGTTGTTGGTCCAGGCTTCATGCCGGGTGCAGCAATGATCAATGGAGCGCGGGTGGCCTGTTCCAGGTTGGTATGCTTTTCCCAAAGATCATGATCGCCCAGGTGCCAACCATGGTCACCCCACAAAACAATGATGGTATTGTTGAGGGTTCCCAAAGAATCCAATGTGTTCAACAGAATGCCCACTTGTGCGTCCATATAAGATACGGCTGCATAATAACCATGGATCAACTCCAGTTGTTTTTCGGTCTTTAACCTCAGATGAAAGCCCGGTTCGTTGAACATGGCAAAGGCAGGGATATCGGTGTAGTTTCTGAGCTCACCTGATTTGTGGTAGGCAATTTCCGGTGCATTGCTTGCATGTTCCTGAAAGCTGGCCAAAGGCATGTCTGCGCGGTTGTAGAGATCCCAGTATTTTTTAGGCGCAACAAAAGGAAGATGGGGTTTGTGGTACCCCACTGCAAGAAAAAAAGGCTTGTTGTCTTTGTGCATTTTAACCATCTGATCCTTGGCCTTGAGGGTAATCACCCCATCTTCATACGCGTTGTCTGGAACGTCATAATTTTCAATGGATGGCCCTTTGATGGATGTAGGCATTTCATCATCATCTTCCCGCTGAACCCTCTCCTTTTTAACGACAAACATTGCCTTGTTTTCAGGCTTTTGGTACTGTCGATTGGCCGGATCGCCCAGACCATTGGCATAATCACTGGATTTAGGCTCCATGTAGGGCATGTTCCAAGACACAGGGTCAATCTTTTTTATGGCACTGCTGGGATGAAAAATTTTACCAGTTCCAACAGTATTATAGCCCTGTGAAATCAAATATTGCGGCAAGGTCACGATATCCGGATTGATGTCACGCATCTGCGTTTTCAGGTCCCAAACTTTTGTATAATCAGGCCGCATTCCCGTCATCAGGCTGGCACGGGTAGGCCCGCAGACAGACTGTTGACAATAGTTGTTGTTAAACATCGTACCCATCCTCGCAAGGCGATCGATATTGGGCGTTTTGATGAGTTTGTTTCCATAACAACCCATGATGGGCTTCAGGTCATCAACAGCAATGAAAAGAATGTTGGGTTTCTTGGCCTGCTGGGCTAACAGGTCAACTGATAAAAATACAAGGATGGCTGAAATGATCAATACCGGCTTTCGCATCATGTTTTTGCTTTTTCAAATGTTGATTTAATCAATATCCCGGATTCTGCGGGATTTTTAAAGTGGTATTGTTGTCGATCTCGCGCTGGGGAATGGGCAACAACAAACGATCTTTTGTAACATAGGCCTGGATCTGGGCCAACGTTGGTCTTGGACTGGGATATCTTCCATAATGTGCAGTATAGGTTGCACTATAGTGATTTTTAAGTGTTTGCTCAGCTGTGATGGTTGTCATCGTTGTATTGTACCTGAGCAAGTCATACCAGCGGACATTTTCAAATGCAAATTCCAATTTTCGTTCATTGGCCAGTTCCCTCTCAAACGAGGCAACGGTATTGACTGCAGCAGGCAAGAGGTCTGTCAGCCCTGCCCTTTTCCGGGTTTGGTTGATCAAAGAAAGGCTTGCCGCTGAATTTCCCTGTGCTTCGGCAAGCATCAGCAAAACATCGGCATAGCGCATTACGATCCAGTCATTCTCTGCATCGTTGACGATAGATACTGGCGAAATCATTTTTTTGGGATACAGGACTTTGGTGCTTCCATATTCACCAATGCTGATGGCTTTCCTCAAATCATTTGCAGCATACAAAAGGTTCAAGTCAGGACTGGGGGTATTGAATCCACCCCCATCACCGATGATGACTGCAGTTCCACTCAGTTCAGGTGCAAATGCATTGGGAAAGGAAGAGCCAAGGCCTATTCCGCCAGCCTTGTACCTGATGGCGAAAAGGATTTCCCTGTTCATTTCATTGGAGATGGAGAATACATCACCATAGGTTGAAACAAGGCCATATCCACTGTTGGCAATGACATCGTTCAACAAAGGAATGGCTTCAGCTTTTCTGTTCAAGGTCAAATAAACTTTTGCCAACATGGCTTTTGCCGTCCAGCTGTTTACACGACCCAGCGAAGGTGCAGGAATGGAAGCATACTTCATTGTGGCACCATTGGCAATGGCATAACTCAAATCTGCTACAATGAGTTTATAGATTTCTGCTGATGAAACCCTGTTCAATGATGTGGCATCAAAGGGTGACAAAGGTTCGTGGATAAGAAAGACTCCTCCAAATTGCCTGACAAGGTTAAAATAATGATAGGCCCTGATGAATGCAGCTTCTGCAGAAAGGACCTTCTTGTCACTGGATGAAATCGATACAGCTGAAGTATCTGCTGTCATTGATCCTGCAGTAGGAGTATAATTGACATTCAAGCTATTCAGGATCAGGTTGACATTGCGAATATTGGCATAGGTATTGATCCAAAAATTAAAGATGCCCTGGTGAGAAGTGTTCGGAATAAAAAGATCCAGATCACTCAGGTCGCGGTTGGGCACTGATTTGCTGGCTGGATTACCCATGATGGCATTGTCGCTTCGGAGTTCAGACATTTTCCATTCTTCAAGCAGGGGCTTTTGCATGCCATTGTAGCAGCCAATCAGGGCTGTTTGTATGTCGGTGGAATTCTTGTAAAAAGTGGCAGTCGTTACGTTGCTGAGTGGATACAGCTCAATGTTTTTTTTGCAGGAAGCAAGGAAAAACACGCCAACCAGGAGGACAGATATAAATGATTTCATATTGCTGTTTTTAATTCGTTGAAGATTAGAAATTGATGTCAATGCCTATCAACAATGTTTT
>CANEWJ010000136.1 GCA_947442625.1 Chitinophagaceae bacterium | reverse complement strand
TGTTTCGGGCGACAGGTCCTTGTTTACCATGAAAGAATCGGGGGTACACCTTGCTTCTGTGCAGGGAAACAATATTGACCTCAGGCCCGACAGCATGTTTACTGTTTTTAAAGATGTTGAATCCAATTCATTGTTGTTTGAATTCTCTGATTTGAACCAGCGAACCCATCTTTTTGCAGATACATTGTTTCCTATGGATTGGAAAACAAGTGAAGAACAAAGATCGATCGGGGGCATCCCTTGCCGCAAGGCAGTGACGCAGTTTAAGGGGAGGGGATACACGGCGTGGTATGCCCCCACGATCACCATTCCAGATGGGCCATGGAAACTGGGAGGTTTGCCAGGACTGATTTTGGAAGCCTATGATGATGAAGACAACTGGCACATGACCTTTGTATCCAAACAGGAAGTACAGGCCTTTGATCAAGACCATTTTTTGGCAGCCATAAAAAAAGGAACAGCAGGGTTTCCTGCCTTTGCGGCGCAGGTAAAAAAAATATTCAGCAGGCTGGAAGCATCCCTGGGTGCGCAATCCTCAGCGAACTGCGTGGATTGCCAGACCAAATCTGTGGTGAAATACCATTCCTGGGAAAAGATCGATTGAAATGAAGATCCGGTCATTGGTGTTGTTGGTATGTTTGTTACAGGCTTGTTTTTTGTTTGCTTCTGTTCACCGGTTGAGCCTGGATACCCTTCCGCCCGGAAGAAAGATAGGGGAGCTTCCTGGCATTGTGATCAAGCGCAACCAGCCCATGGCCAAGACCAATGGGGATACCCTGCAGTTTGATGCGGCAAGGTATTTGAAACCCGAAGCGTTCAGGCTGGAAGACCTGGTAAAGAACATACCTGGGTTTCGTGTGGATGACAATGGCCGGATCTATTTCAATGGAAAGGAAATCAGCAGGATCATGGTTGATGGCGATGATCTTGCAGGAGAACAATACAAACTCTTGTCCAGAAACCTGAAGGCCTTGATGATAGACAGCCTTCAGCTCATTCAAGGCCATGGGAAAAACAGGCTCTTGCGAACATTTGGCAACCAGGATGCCATCGCCCTCAACCTGGTCATCAAAAAATCATGGATGGACAAGACCAGTGGAAACCTGATGCTTTCAAGAGGAATGTCTCAATATGGCGAGATTGATGCTGAACTGATCAGGTTGGCCCCAAAAGCAAAACAATTGTGCTTTGTCAATACCAACAATACAGGCGCCAATGGCGTAACTGACCGAGGAAATGAAATGCAGGGAAACGATCGGGGTGATTATCGGGTATGGCCTTTTGACCCACTATATGCAGGCGCTGGTCCCAATCTCCCCCCAGCGTATGTCAACATGAACAATGACAAAAGCCTTGCTTTCATTTCCTCCTTGGTATTGTCTGCCCACACCAAACTCAGTTTGACGGCTACTGCCTTGCAAAACGAAAACAGGAGGATCGCCTCGAGCAGCACTTCTTATCAGCTCCCCGGGGTTGAAAAATTCAACCTGAGCACAAGCACCAATCATCTGCAACAAGCAACCATGGGAAACCTGCGCATGAACCTGGAAACCGACAAAGGAAGAAACAGGCTTTCCTCTTTTCGTTTGTTTGTCAGCAATGAACAAACACATTCGACACAACATGCAGGGCGCAATGGGTTTACAAAGACGGTTAGCGATGCAATGGATCGGCTGCAACAATTCAACCTTTTCGCTGCGCACCATGCCTTTTGGAAGCTGAGCGCCAGTGCTGTTTTGCAGATGGATACCTGGCTTGCGTTCAACCGAAACAGGGATCAGCTTCAGGCATCCTTTTTATCCGACAGCCTGCTTCCTTTTTTAATTGATCAGCATTTTACCCATCATGGGAAAACGGTTGGCACTGATCTTGCCCTCATCAGCCAGAAGCGACAATCAAATGCCAGGTTGGGCATCAATGCTTCTGTTGAGTCTATCGCTTCAGCTGTCGGAACCCAGCCCATCTTATTGCAGTTGATAAAATATTATCCATATCTGTCTGTCGTCCGGCAGCATGCAAAAAAAATATCTACCACCTTCAATGCGGCAGCAGGAGTGGTCATGGTCAATAGCAATGCCATCAACAGGAAGGCATTCATTTTTCACCTGGAAGAAAAATGGGCATGGCAGAGAAAGCCTACAACACAATACCGGATGGGCATTGCCCTGGCCCAGAAACCTTCAACGGTCCGTTCATGGCATGCTGGTCCTCTTTTTGTTGAAACCACCACGCGAAGCGGGATGGCCAATCTTGCCATTCCGTTATCGGTGGATGTGGAAATGGGTGCCACCAAAATGGATTTGTACAAGGGATTTGTATTGTCTGTAACTGCGCGTGCAAGCATCTTGCACAACGATGTTGGAATGGCAACTGCTGTACGCAATTTTGTTGATTCCCTGTCTTGGTTTGTCATCCCTTTGCAGCACAACCTCATGCTCAATGCAGGTGTTGAGCAGTTCATTCATCCCCTGAAGCTCAAGTATATCCTGCAAGCCAATGGATTGCTGGGCCAGCGGCCACAACAGTTGAATGGAATTGTTTTTGCTTCAACCATGAACAGTCTTGGCTTTGAACAGCGGGTGGTGAGCAACTGGAAAGGAAGGTTCAATGCTGAACTGCATCATGGTCTGCAACAGAACCGCTTTGGCAGTTCGGTTGGCCAGTCGTCAACCATGAAAAAGATGGTTTATGGCATCTCGACAACCCTGCGGTTCAGTCCTCATCTGTTTGCCCATGTTCAGTACCGGGTGCAGCATTTTGAACAGGGTCAATCTTTTGACATGCTGGATGGCGTAGTCAAAGCATTGCTGAGCCCCCGCTGGCGCTGCTCCCTTGCCCTGAACAACCTGATGAACCATCGCTATTTTGAACTGCTCAATGCTACGGCTTATGGCCATGATCGTTTTACCCATCAACTCAACGGTAGACAGGTATTGCTTGGGCTCAATTGGGGATTTTGATCAGTAGACAGGAATGATCTGCTGTTCACTTTCATTGCCAGTACGGTCAACGGCAGTAACCATGATGTTTTTTAAGGTGGATGTTTTACCGGAAACATCAGCAGAGACCAGCTGAAGGCTGGCATTCAGTTGATTTTTGCCCATGATGGTATACTCCCATTTGTTGTCGTATTGTGCATAGAGGATCCAGCTGGCGGCGTCCTTGTCTTTGGATGACCATTGGATGCTGAGCCTGTCCTTGCTCTTGTTCATGGCAACCTGTGGAGCGTTCGGAGCAATGGCGTCGAGCCATGGGCTTGCCGGAACCAGTGCGGGAATCCTATAAGGACCTGCCTTCAATTCCTTGGTAAGGGTTGGGTTTTTGGTCAGGGATGAAACGCTCCAATGTACCGAACCCATGCTCTTGGGGAGCATGCTGCGGGTGAGGTTGATTTCATCCAGCACTTCCCTGTTGTTGGTAACACCGTTTTTGTTGGTGCCAATGCTGATGCCGGGCCAAAGATGGCGTTGCAGCGTGTTTTCACTCTGCCACCAGCCCAGCAAGTCTGGAAATGCCTGGCCTTGTTTGTTGATGGGCCAGTAGAGCTGGGGGGTAAAATAATCAATCCAGCCCTTGTTCAACCAGAGTTTGGCGTCTGCGTAGAGCTTTTCGTATTGGTCAAATCCGGTTACCGTGGATGGATAGCCCGGGCGCCAGATCCCGAAGGGGCTCAGACCAAACTTGACATGCTTTTTCTCTTGTTTGATTTCAGCATAGAGCCGTTCAATCAGTTTGTTGACGCCATCCCTTCTCCAGTCTCCCCTGGAAAGTTTGCCTCCGCTGTTGAGATAGGCCATCCAGCTCTTGTCGTCCGGGAAATCCTTGTCTCCATTGTAGGAAGGGTATGGATAGAAATAATCGTCAAAATGAATGCCGTCTACATCGTAGCGCTTTACAATGTCCATCACCACCCTGGAAGTATGGTCCTGCGTGGCTTTCATGGCTGGATCCATCCACCAGTATCCTTCTTTCAGCAGGTAAACCCGCTCCGGGTTGGTCCGAACCACTGATCTTCTGCTGATCTCCTTGCCTGTGGTATGGTGTGCGCGGTAAGGGTTCAACCATGCATGCAATTCCATGCCCCGCTTGTGGGACTCCTCAATCCAGAAGGTCAGGGGGTCGTAAAATGGCATTGGCGCCCTGTCTTGTTGCCCGGTAAGGAAATAAGACCAGGGTTCAATATCGCTTTTGTAAAGGGCATCAGCTTGGGGGCGGACCTGAAAGATGACTGCATTGAACTTGTTTTCCTGAAGATAGTTGAGGATGCTCAGGGCTTCTGCTTTTTGATCCTCGGTGGAGAGCCCAGGTTTGCTGGGCCAATTGATGTTGGCCACTGTGGCAATCCATGCAGCCCTGAATTCGCGCAAGGGCGACACCACAGGTGTATAGGCTAATTTTTGTGTTGACGGATTTGTTTGCTTGGTGGCCGCCACACCGGGTTTTGTCTTGGCCAGTTCCTCATTGAGAGGAGTCACCGGCGCCTTGGGTTTTGTTGAACTTGTCTGGGTAATTTCTTCAACAGTTGTTGTCCTGTAGGGGAAGAGTTTATCATTGATTTTGTTGAAGAAGGCGCAGCTGTTGAGGAGGATGGTTGCAATCAGAAGGGTAAGAACGGATGAAACGTGACGCATGGAGTTCGTTTTGTTGCAAATTACGCCAGGTTTGGCAAAAAGCACTTTTGTTGGTGATTGATTTAACAGATATGGTGGATTCATGTTATGCTTTCAATTTTCAAAAAATACCATAATGATAAACAAATTTTCACCATTTTTAACCCGATTTTAACAGTACGGTGGTATTATTCATTAATATTTAATAAATTCATGAGGCAAAGTTTCACTCTTAAAATTACTTTATGAGAAAATCCAAAGTTCTTGTATTTAGCCTAATGGCATCAGCTGTTTTGCTATTTTCTATTTCGGTTTCAGCCCAGAAAAAAGTTTCTGGAGTTGTGCTCGATGCAACTTCAAGTACACCGTTGAATGGTGCAACCATTTCTTTTAAAAACGGTAATGCAACAACCCTTACACGCGCTGATGGTAAGTTTGACATTACAGTACCCACCGGGAAAGCGGTGCTGATGGTTTCTTTTGTTGGTTATCAATCGCAGGAAATATCGGTTGGCGCCAATGAATCCAACATCTCCATCAACCTGGCCCGCACTGGTGATATGGGTGAGGTGGTTGTGATTGGATACGGAACCAAGAAGAAAGTAGATTTGACTGGGGCTATTTCCACGGTTACTGCGAAAGATATTGAATCGCGCCCTGTAGCCAATGCACAGCAGGCTTTACAGGGATTGGTTCCCAACCTTAATATCTCCGTTTCAAATGCTGGTGGTGAGCCCGGGGGTGGAATGAACATGAGTATTCGTGGTTTGAGTTCCTTTTCTGGAAGTACCGCCCCGTTTGTTCTTGTTGATAATATCCCTATGGACATCAACAGCATCAATCCGGCTGATATCGAAACCATAACGGTGTTGAAGGATGCCGCATCTTCTGCTATTTATGGAGCACGCGCTGCTTACGGTGTTATTTTGATCACAACCAAATCGGGTAAAAGTGGCAAAGAAAAGATGAACGTTTCTTTGCAGACAAATGTGGCACTTTCAAGACCGGTTCAGTATCCAAGGTTGGTTGATCCCATGACCTTTGCTTTGGTGTCGAATGACGCTGCCAAAAACATCGGGAATGCACCTTGGTATAATGCTGATGCTTTGGATCGGTTGGCGAAAAATATTGCCAAACCTGGCAGTGCCCCCGAAATGTTTGGTTTTCCTGATGGCCAGAATTGGAATATTGGCTCTATGGGACTGGGTGCCGCAGCTGTAACGGATTGGTATGATGTGCTTTTCAACGACTTTTCTTCACGCCAGAAATACAACCTCAGCGTTTCCGGGGCAAGCGAAAAAATCGATTATTATTTATCGGGTGGATGGTATAAAGAGAATGGATTGCTTCGTTATGGCAACGAAAGCTTCAACCGTTATAATTTTGATGGAAAGGTCAATGCTCAAGCAACCAAATGGGCGAAGGTGGGCGTTCTTTTCAAATACAATTCTGGCCTGCAGGAATTTCCATGGCAGCAGGATCTGGGAAGGGGCAGGATTTATGACATGATGTCGAAACTCAAACCTACCATGCCCGCAAAATATCCCGGAACAGATGTCTGGACACAGGAGAGCAGGATTCTGGAATGGGGAGCACAGCGGGACAATACATTGAATACGCAGATGATCCTTGCGCCAAGAATTACGCTGGAGCCAATCAAGGGCTGGGTCACCAATGTGGAATTCAACTATACCAATAGCAACAACCGCAGGGAGTTCAGCGCCAAGCGATATCCTTGGGTGAGGCCTAACGGAGAATTGGTTATGGGTGCACAAGTGGGTACCTCATATCGTCCGAGGTTGAGTACAGATAGTTATATGTCGCCCAACATCTATTCAACCTATGCAAAAAGCTTCGGTAAGCATAACCTTTCCGTCATGGT
>CANEWJ010000135.1 GCA_947442625.1 Chitinophagaceae bacterium | reverse complement strand
TTAAATTTTTCTTATCTTCGCATATGGCAACAAGAACTCAACAATCCCCCAAATTTTTTGGAGAAGGCCTGACCTTCGATGATGTATTGCTCGTTCCGGCATATTCAGACGTATTGCCCAGGGAGGTCAACATCGCTACGCATCTTACCCAAGACATCGTTTTGAACATACCACTGCTCTCTGCAGCAATGGATACCGTAACCGAAGCCACACTGGCCATCGCTTTGGCAAGGGAAGGCGGAATAGGCATCTTGCACAAAAACATGGGCATTGAACAACAGGCCGAACAGGTTCGTCGGGTGAAAAGAAGTGAGAGCGGCATGATCATTGATCCTGTTGTATTGCAGGAGGATGCAACCATTGAAGATGCCCTAAGATTGATGAAAGAAAACAAGATTGGCGGCATTCCCATTGTGAGTGCAACCCATAAACTGGTGGGCATTCTTACCAACCGCGACCTCAGGTTTGAAACCAATAAGAAGAAGAAAGTGAGTGAGGTGATGACCAGTGAAAACCTGGTTACAGCACCCGAGGGAACCGACCTCAAGAAGGCTGAGAAAATACTCCAGAACTATAAGATTGAGAAATTGCCAGTAGTGGCCAGAAATGGACAGCTCAAAGGCCTGATTACCTACCGCGATATTTTGCAATTGAAGAGTTTTCCCAATGCTGTGAAGGATGAATTCGGCAGGTTGAGGGTAGGTGCAGCGTTGGGCATCACCAAAGATATGCTCGACAGGACAGCAGCGCTGCAGCAGATTGGTGTAGATATAGTCTGTCTTGACAGTGCCCATGGCCATACCAAGGGAGTGGTGGATTCACTCAAATTGTTGAAAAAGAATTTCAAGAATCTTCGCATCATTGCAGGGAATGTGGCAACGGCTGCAGGTGCAAAAGCGCTTGCAGATGCAGGAGCTGATTGTGTGAAAGTGGGCATTGGTCCTGGTTCTATCTGCACAACCCGCATTGTTGCTGGTGCCGGGGTGCCTCAGATTACCGCCATTCTCGAAGCATCTTCCGCATTGAAAAAAATGAATGTTCCCATCATCGCAGATGGAGGCATCAGGTATACTGGAGATTTTGTCAAGGCCATTGCGGCAGGAGCATCCACCGTGATGATGGGCAGTGTGTTTGCAGGTGTTGAGGAAAGCCCAGGAGAGACCATTATTTACGAAGGGAGAAAATTCAAACAATACCGTGGGATGGGTTCGATTGGCGCCATGCAGCAAGGCAGCAGCGACAGGTATTTTCAGGATGTCCAAGAAGGGATCAAGAAATTGGTACCTGAGGGTATTGAAGGAAGGGTCCCTTTCAAAGGGCATCTTAGTGAGGTGATTACCCAATATGTTGGTGGTTTAAGGGCTGGGATGGGTTACTGTGGAGCTAAAAATGTGCAGGAACTCCAGAAAGCACAGTTCATCCGGATAACCCATGCAGGCATCCGGGAAAGCCATGCGCACGACGTTGCCATTACCAAAGAAGCGCCTAACTACAGCCGATAATCCATGGGCATGAGAATCCTGAAGGCTTATTTTATTTTTTGGGTAATGCTGCTGACTGCTGGATCCAGCCACGCTGCACCAGACAGCAGCCGCTTGCAGGTCAGCCTGATTACCTGTGCCCCAGGCGCGGAACTGTATTCAGTGTTTGGTCATACCGCATTGAGGATTGTTGACTCAGCAGCCAACACAGACATCATCTACAATTATGGCACCTTCAATTTTGATGATCCTGATTTCTATTCAAAATTTGTTCGCGGCAAGTTGATGTATTTTCTCAGCCAGCAAAGCTTCCCTGATTTTCTGTATGAATATGCCTATTTCAAAAGAGGGGTTATCGAGCAGGTTTTGCAGTTGAGCCCAATTGAAAAAAAGGAAATACAGCTCAGCCTTTTTGAAAATGTAAGGGAAGAGAATAGGTATTATACGTATGATTTTTTTTACGACAATTGTGCCACAAGGTTGAGGGATATTATTTTCAAGACCAACAAAGACAATGCCTTTGAGCCCAGTGCCTTTGCTGAAAGCGGAACAACCTTCCGGGATTACCTGCACAATTATCTGTCAAGGGCTGAGATGCAATGGACAACCCTTGGCATTGATCTTTTGTTGGGTATTGGTGCGGATAAAACCATGACTACGGCTGAATGTATGTTCCTACCAGATTACCTTGCCCAGGGACTCTCCCTTTCCATGAAAGGAAAAGCAAAGCTGGTGGAAAGGGATCAGGTTCATTTGCCCAATACACAAGACCTTCCCATAAAACTACCTTTCTGGCAGACACCCTTGTTTTTCTTTTCACTCCTTGCATTGTTGGTCATCCTTCCTTCTTTTCTCAGGTCAAAAACCATGGGTTCATTTCAGTCGATCATGGACAGGATCATTTTTGTATTATCTGGCCTGCTTGGTCTCCTATTGCTATTCATGTGGTTCGGAACTGATCACCAGAGTTTTGCCAACAACCTCAACCTGGTTTGGGCGATGCCAATCAACTTGCTGGTTGCCTTCAGCCTCAACAAATCTCGAAAATGGCTGAAAACGTACCTCCGGTATTACAGCTTCCTGCTTTTGCTCATGATAATCCCCGTGTTGTTGCAGCCTGGTATCATCAATACTGGTTTATTTCCTCTCATCTTGGCACTTTCCTTTAGGTCTTGGGTGCTAAGCAGGGATGAAAAAAAATGTTAAAGCATTAAAGCCCATTGATACTTCTTTATGGAAGTTGTCATTTGAAAAAACAAAAGGTTAATTTTATCGTAAAGCACGCTAACAATACGATTAACTCAACTTGGTGGAGAAAAGAGTCCTGTCTATACTGATTGCCTTATTTTTCATTTCGCTTCCCTCTTTCGCAAAGCACATTGCAGGAGGAGAGATGAGTTATACCTACCTTGGCCCTTCCGGTAGTGCCTCTAATTCCGGGCGATACAGCGTTACACTCAAGTTGTACCGTGATTGCAATACGGATGGGGCGCAGCTCGATGCCAATGCTACCATTACCATTTATCCTGGCGGGAGTTCCAACTTTTTTGCCAACAGAAGCATACCACTGACATTCAAGGAAACGGTTGCCCTTGTTAAGCCCGACCCATGCATCAGCAATCCTCCCGTGATCTGTTATGAAGTAGGGTATTATACCTTTGAAATCGACCTGCCTTTTATTGCATCGGGTTATGCTATTTCTTACCAGCGTTGCTGCAGGATTGACGGAATTTTCAACGTTATCAATTCTCAAAATGCCGGTGTAACGTATACGGCAAATATTCCCGGCACAAGCATGGGTGCCAATGCGCCTTTGAACAGTTCTCCTGTTTTCAAAACCAGCGATACTGTTGTTATTTGTGCAAACAATTATTTCAGTTATGATTTCGGAGCAGCAGATGCTGACAAGGATGAATTGACCTACCGGTTTGAAGAAGCCTATTTGGGTGGAACTTCGATGGGGCCTGCTCCAACTGTTGCCGGAGCACCTCCTTACAATTCCCTGAATTATAATTTTGGATTCAGTGCTCAATCGCCCTTGGGCCCTATGGTTCAAATCAATGGAGTAACAGGAATGATTACCGGAACTGCTCCTGTTTCAGGTATTTATGTCATTACAGTGGCTGTGGTAGAAAAAAGAAATGGAGAAGTCATCAATGTTCACAGAAAAGATCTTCACCTGAAAATTGCCAATTGTAGTATCGCCGGTGCAGACCTTGATCCCGTAAGTATTTCATGCGATGGCTATACCGTCAATTTTAAAAACAATTCTACAAGCCCTCTGATCAAGACATTTGATTGGGACTTCGGCATCGCCTCTTCGACAACCGATGTATCTACAGCGCCATCGCCTTCATTCACATTTCCCGCTGCGGGTGATTATACTGTCCGCCTGATCACCAACAGGAATGATCAATGTTCAGACACAGGATATACCATTGCAAAAGTATATCCAGGGTTTACCACCGATTTTACAGTTCAGGAAACCTGCAAAGGAGTCCCCTATGTTTTTAAAGATGACTCAAAAACAATCTACGGAACCATCAACAAATGGAAATGGGACTTTGGCAATGTCAATGCCAATGAT
This sequence comes from Chitinophagaceae bacterium, assembly GCA_947442625.1. Taxonomy (GTDB): domain Bacteria; phylum Bacteroidota; class Bacteroidia; order Chitinophagales; family Chitinophagaceae; genus Pollutibacter. The sequence goes on along the minus strand of CANEWJ010000135.1, from coordinate 2,511 downwards.
GATACTTCTATCAATGCGTCTTCATCCTATATTTATCCTCAGACAGGTGTATTCACTGTCTCTCTGATTGTTTCCAACAGCAATGGCTGTGTCGATACAGTCTTGAAACAAATCACAGTGGCTGATAAACCAACCCTGCTTGTTCCCAAAGATACCTTGATCTGCAACATTGATACTTTACAACTCAACGCTTCTGGCATTGGTGTTCATTCCTGGTCTCCAAATTACAACATCAGCAATACGGGCATTTCGAATCCTTTGGTGAGTCCTGCTGTTCCGACGCGGTATACGGTTACCTTAACGCAGTCGCCTGGCTGCATCAACAGTGCTTCTGTTTTTGTGGATGTGAAGACCTTTGTTTCGTTGAAGGCAGGGATGGACACGACGATTTGTTTGGGGGATAGTATTTTCCTTCGTCCTTTTTCTGATGGGGTGAACTACCAATGGTCCCCGTCCGCCACTGTTTCAAATCCTTCAGCAAAGAATACCTGGGTCCGTCCTGCGCAGACCACCCGTTATTCGGTTTTGGCAACGATTGGCAAGTGCCAGGCCAATAATGGTTTTGTGGTAACCACGGTTCCTTATCCGGTAGCGAATGCAGGATTAGATACATTTATTTGTTATGGTTCTCAGGTACGGTTGCGCGCTACTGGCGGCGCCAGGTACCTCTGGTATCCTGGTAATACCCTGGATGACCAGACAAAGCAAGACCCGATAGCCAGACCCTGGGATACCACCAATTATGTTGTTGGGGTATATGAAGACAAGGGTTGCCCCCGTCCTGTGTACGATACGGTTAGGGTCAGCGTTGTGCCCAAGGTAAAGGCTTTTGCAGGCAATGATACGGTGGCGGTGATTGGTCAGCCCTTGCAATTGCTGGCTACAGGCGGATTCAATTACAGTTGGAGCCCAACATCCTTTCTCAACAATGGGTTGATTGCTGGTCCTGTTGCCAAGTTGAACGATGACATCAGTTATGTGGTAAGGGTTGCCACCAAGGAAGGATGTTTTGCTTTTGATACGGTGAAAGTGAAGGTGTACAAGACCCCTCCTGAGATCTTTGTTCCTACAGCTTTTACACCAAATGACGATGGCCTCAACGACAGGCTGATACCGATTCCTGTGGGGATTGCAAAGATTGTGTATTTCAAGGTTTACAACAGATACGGTGAGCTGGTGTTCAGCACAGAAGAGATCGGCAGGGGTTGGAATGGTGTGTACAAGGGCCGCGACCAGGGCAATGAATCCTTTGTCTGGCATGCATTGGGTGTGGATTATCTGGGTAGTCCGGTGTTCAGGAAAGGTCAATCAACTTTAATAAGATAAAACAATGCGTAAAAAAATACTTGTTACGGGTGCCAGTTCAGGATTTGGAAATGCCATTGCAAGAAAGTTTGCAGCAGCAGGCAATGACCTCATCATCACAGGAAGAAGGGCAGACAGGCTTGAAGCACTGGCTGCCGAACTGCGGGAAAGTGCTGGCATTGATGTGCTGGTAAAGGTATTTGATGTACAAAACCGCGAACAAGTCTTTGCCGCATTGCACGGAGATCCTGCCCTGGAAAACCTCGATCTGCTGGTAAACAATGCGGGGTTGGCACTGGGCCGTGATCATTTTGACCAGGGAAATATTGATGATTGGGAGACCATGATTGATACCAACCTCAAGGGCCTGCTCTATGTAACAAGGGCAGTTCTTCCTGGCCTGATCAGCAATGGAAAGGGACACATCATCAATATTGGTTCTACTGCAGGAAAGGAAGCGTATGAAAAAGGCAATGTGTATTGTGCTACCAAAACTGCAGTGGATGCCATCAGTCAATCCATGCGCATCGACCTGTTGAAGCACAGGATAAAAGTAACGGTTGTTCACCCCGGTGCATCAGAAACAGAATTTTCAATGGTGAGGTTCAAAGGGGATGCACAAACCGCAAAAGCTGTCTATGAAGGGTACAAGCCATTGCAAGCAGAAGACATCGCTGACACTGTTCATTATTGTGCAAATCTTCCTGAACATGTTTGTATCAACAGTGTTGTGATGACCTGTACCTCACAAGCCAACAGCTTCTACTTGTATAAATAGGGAATTGATTGACCAGTATTGTTGGGTGTTCTGGGTTTTTCCTGCCAACCAAGAAAACTATTGCGCCAGAGAAATCCTGATTTGTACACCACCCCTTGTGTTGACCGATGGTGCCGAGTTGGATACATAAGGGTTCAATCTTCTTTGATCAAAATAGAGTTGGATGTTGACCCTGTTGCTCATCACATAATCAATGGTGGGGCGGATGCTCACAACCCTTTGTCCACCAGTGGCAAATGCATTGGATTGGTCCAATCTTGAGTTGGAGTTGACATCATCCCGCACACTGAAATCCAAAGCAAAGGTGATGTCATTGTCGAGCTTGCTGCTGGCTTCCCCTTTTCCAATCTTCACCTTGAAAGGCAATGGGAATCCACGTTTCCTCCACCGCATGCCAAAGGTGATTTCAGTGGAGTGTACCTCACTCA
>CANEWJ010000134.1 GCA_947442625.1 Chitinophagaceae bacterium | reverse complement strand
ATTGCAGGCCATATTCACGAAATCAAGGTTCAAAACCTGACATCATCCAATGGCAAAGCACTGTTGCATGATGTTGCGTATTATACCATGAACAATATTCCTGAAGGTGCTGCAACAGTCCTTACCGAAGAACAAAAAGTGAAGATGATGGACATGAAGCATGACATGAAAATGATGCCCGAAACAAAAGCACCGGTCAATACCGTATCGGCCAAGCGCAAATTGACCATGCCTGGCGATTGGGGTCAACCGGATGCTGTGCTCAAGCTCGGTACCAAGCCAGGGCTGAAGTTTGATGTGGCCCGTTTTGAGGTGAAGGCGGGTGCCAAGGTAAGGTTGATGTTCAGCAACAATGATGACATGACACATAACGTGGTGGTAGTCGCCCCAGGTGCTGCTGACGAGGTAGGAAACCTTGCCTTGCAACTCGGACTAAAAGGATCGGAAATGAGTTATGTTCCAAACAGTCCGAAAGTCTTGTTCCATACCAAGCTTTTGGCGCCGGATGAAATCGAAAGCATTTATTTCTCTGCGCCAACCACGCCTGGTGAATATCCCTTCATTTGCTCTTATCCAGGACATGCATCTGTGATGCGTGGCATCCTGAAAGTGGTCAAATAAGATGGTCAGGGAAATCCACCAATGGTACAGCCCTGCACTCAACAAAGAGATGCCCCTTGCTGTATATGGCCATTATGGATTTGCCTTATTGATGGTTCCCACCGCAGCTGCAGATTACCTGGAATACGAAAGGTTTGAACTGATCAATGCGCTGAAACCCTTTATTGACGCCGGAAAGCTGAAGATTTTTTCTGTCAACAGCATCAATACCGAAAGCTGGATGAATAAACAGATGGAAGGCGCGCACAAGGCTATCCGCCAGAACCAGTTCAATGATTATATTTTCAATGAGGTGGCTCCTTTCATCAAATCCATGACATCCCAGGACACACCAATCATCACCTGCGGTGCTTCTTTCGGGGCTTTTCATTCGATGAACCTGTTTCTAAAAAGACCCGACCTGATCAATGGCGTCATTGCGATGAGCGGCGTGTACGACCTGACGGAATACACAGACGGATTTTATGACGACCAGGTCTATTTCAACTCTCCCATGCATTATTTGCCCAACCTCACTGATCACAACACGCTTGAACAGATCAGGCGCGGAAAAATCATCATGGCTACAGGAAGTGGCAACCACGAAGACCCCGAAGCCAACAGAAGATTTTCCAATGTACTGCACAGCAAATCCATTCCGCATGACCTCGAGGTTTGGGCTGCAGACATCCACCACGACTGGCCTACCTGGAGAAAAATGCTGCCTCATTTTATTGACATGAAATGCTGACGCATCCAGAACACTGGGTAGTGAAACTGGTGCCGAAAAGAGTAACTTTGAGCCATGGAAAAAAAGCTGTTCCTTCTCGATGCATTTGCCCTGATCTTTCGTGCCTATTACGCATTGATCAGAAGCCCCCGCATCACCAGCAAAGGAAAAAACACCAATGCTCAATTTGGTTTCACCAACGCATTGATTGACCTGCTCAACAAGCAAAAGCCCACCCACCTGGCCGTATGTTTTGATACCGCCGCCCCAACTGAAAGACATACTGATTATGCCGAATACAAGGCAAACCGGCAAGAGGCTCCAGAAGACTTGCTGGCCTCCATCCCCGATATCAAAAAAATTATTGAAGGCCTGAACATTTCTATTCTGGAGACCGATGGTTTTGAGGCTGATGATGTGATCGGAACACTGGCCAAACAGGCAGAAAAAGCAGGCTACCAGGTATACATGGTCACGCCCGATAAGGATTATGGACAACTGGTTTCTGACAACATCAAGATATTCAAACCACCCTACCAGGGTGGAGATTTTGAAATCATTGGCCCCAAAGAGGTCTGCGAAAAATGGAACATCAAGGACGTTTCACAGGTGATTGACATCCTGGCCATGATGGGCGATGCGGTAGACAATATTCCGGGCATCCCGGGAGTTGGTGAAAAGACTGCAGCCAAACTGTTGGCGGAATATGGAACCGTTGAAAACGTGCTGGAGAATGCAGACCAGCTAAAGGGTGCATTGGGCGAGAAAGTGAGGCAGGGAAAGGACCTGGCCATCATGAGCAAAAAACTGGCCACCATCATCACCACGGTTCCCGTTGAGTTTCATGAAGAAAACTTCAAGGTTACCGAACCCAACAAGGAAGCGCTTTTGGACATCTTCAGTGAGTTGGAATTCCGTACCATTGGAAAAAGAATCCTGGGTGAAGACATCCCCGTTGCAGGACCGGTTGAAAAAGGAACCACCGTGCAGGGAGATCTTTTTGGAGGCAGTGGCACAACAGTTGCCAGTACAAACCATGCTGATACAACAGCAGAAGAAAGCAATACAGCCCTGTCTGCAGACAAGAACATCAACAATACGCCTCACAGGTATGAGCTTGTTGACAGCCCTTCTACAATTGAAGCCTTGATTGCTTCGCTCGAAAATGAAAAACAGATTTGCTTTGATACCGAAACCACCGGGCTGGATGCCAACCAGGCCGATATTGTGGGCATCAGTTTTTCCATCAAACCAGGCACGGGTTGTTATGTACCCTGCCCCGATACCCGAGAGAAAACCAAATCCTTCCTCCTGCAATTCAACCGCCTTTTTGACGATCCTTCCAAGGTATGGATTGGACAAAACATCAAGTACGATCTCCTGATCCTCAAGAACCATGGTATCGCGCTGAAGGGAGATATTTTTGATACCATGCTGGCGCATTATGTGATCGATCCCGAAGGGAAAAGAAGCATGGACCTGCTCAGCGCAAAATACCTCGGCTATGAACCCGTCCACATTGAAGCATTGATTGGGAAAAAAGGGAAGGGCCAGGGCAGCATGCGGGATGTGGAGGTTGAAAAAATAAAGGAGTACGCCAGTGAAGACGCAGACATCACCCTTCAATTGAAAAATATTTTTGAGCCCCAGCTCAAGGAAAAAGCAGTCGAAAAAGTTTTTTACGAAGTGGAGAATCCGCTGGTAAAAGTGCTTACAGATATGGAATATGAAGGTGTCAGGGTGGATGTTGATTTCCTGAATGAATATTCGAAAACCCTGGAAAAAGAGGCCAAGATTGCGGAAGAGTCTGTGTATGCTACCGCTGGCGTTCGCTTCAACCTTGCTTCTCCCAAGCAGTTGGGTGAGGTCTTGTTTGAAAAACTGATGCTGGATCCAAAAGCGAAAAAAACCAAAACTGGCCAATACCAAACAGGTGAGGATGTGCTGCAAAAACTTGCCAACCAGTTTCCGATTGTGGACGATATCCTTGCGTTCAGGGAGCTCACCAAACTGCGGTCTACCTATGTGGATGCCCTGCCGCAACTGATCAACCCCAATACCGGAAGGGTGCACACCACCTATGGGCAGGCCGTGGCGGTAACGGGCAGGCTGGCCAGCAACAACCCCAACCTGCAAAACATTCCTGTCCGCAGCGACCGGGGCAAGGAAATCAGAAAAGCATTCACCGCCAGAGACAAAGACCATGTACTGGTTTCTGCCGACTATTCGCAAATTGAACTGCGGATTGTGGCTGCCATCAGTGGAGACCCCAACATGTGCGAAGCATTCCGCTCCGGCAAAGACATTCACACGGCAACGGCGGCAAAAGTATATGGCATCAACGAAGAAGAAGTAACCAAGGAAATGCGGTACAAGGCCAAAAGCGTGAACTTCGGCATCATCTACGGACAGGGCGCTTTCGGGCTGGCCGAAAACCTTGGCATCAGCAGAACCGAAGCCAAAACCATCATCGACAATTACAAAAAAGAATTTCCGGGTATCAGCCAATACATGGAATCAACCATCCAGTTTGCAAAAGACAACGGCTATGTGGAGACCCTGATGGGAAGAAAACGCTGGCTCCGCGACATCAACTCGTCGAACTTCACCGTGCGTGGATTTGCGGAACGCAATGCCATCAACTCACCCATACAGGGAACTGCCGCAGACATGATCAAGCTGGCGATGATCAAGGTACACCATGCCATCAAAAAAGAAGGATTCAAAAGCAAGATGATCCTTCAGGTGCATGATGAATTGATTTTTGATGCGTTGAGGTCTGAAGCAGAGTCCCTGAAAGCCTGTATCCTCGAGAACATGGAATCGGCCCTGCCCCTTCCCAACAATGTTCCAGTGATAGCAGAGGCTGGGATAGGAGACAACTGGCTGGCAGCACATTAAGTAAGGTTTATCAAAAAGACGCAAAACAGCAGCATGATCAATCGCTTTTTCATCCTTGTTTTCAAACTCCGCGGTTGGACAATCGTGGGTACTGTTCCTCCGGAAATCAAAAAAGCCGTTGTAATTGCTGCCCCGCATACCTCCAACTGGGATTTCATTTATGCAATGGCCATTTTCAGGTTATGCAAACTGAAGGTCCGGTACCTGATCAAAAAAGAACTCAACTTTTTCCCACTGAGCATCGTGCTGAAAAATACCGGGGCCATCCCTGTAGACAGGAGCAAAAAACACAACCTCACTGAAGATGTCATTGCCCGGTTCAAGAAGGCAGATGAACTGTTCATCACCTTTGCAGCCGAGGGTACAAGGAAAAGGGTTGAAAAATGGAGAAGCGGTTTTTACCATGCAGCCCTGGGTGCGCAGGTTCCGGTATTGCCGGGCTATCTTGATTTCAAGCGAAAAGAAGGCGGTTTTGGCCCACCCATTTACCTGACTGGCAACAAGGCTGATGATATGGCCAAATTCAGGGCTTTTTATGCAGACAAGACAGGAAAATATCCTGGTTTTTTCAACCCGGATGCCATTCGGCTCGATTGAACGAATGCGCCGTACATTTGTAATTATCAATCATGAACACAGAAAATTATTTTAGGACCTTGACCATCATTGGAGGCCGCTATTTTATTTTATCCGGACTGGCCTTTTTACTGTTCTATGTCCTGTTAAAAAACGTCCTTGCACATAAAAAGATTCAGCAGCGGTATCCAAAAACCGCAGACTATCTCAGAGAAATAGGATATTCAGTCCTTACCTTGTCGATATTCAGCTTCGTGCCGGTGTTTTTCATTTACAATCCGGCGATCTCAAAGTATACCACGCTATACCAGAGGATTGATGATTATGGCTGGCTCTATTTTGGCGCCATCTTCCCCATCATGCTCTTCATGCACGACACCTATTTTTACTGGATGCACCGCATGATGCACCATAAGCAGTTGTTCAAACTCTTTCACCTGGTTCACCACAAGTCTACCAATCCATCTCCCTGGGCGGCCTATGCCTTCCACCCCTTGGAGGCACTCATTGAAGCCGGCATCCTGGTTGTTTTCCTTTTTACCATCCCCGTTCATAAATTTCAAATACTGATCTTTTTCTTTTTCATGATTGTCTACAATATTTACGGACACCTTGGCTGGGAACTTTACCCCAAGAATTTTCATAAAACCTGGATAGGAAGATGGATCAATACCTCCGTTTGTCATAACCAGCACCACCAATATTTCAAGGGCAATTACAGCCTTTATTTTTTGTTTTGGGACCGGTGGATGGGAACCCTGAGAGAGGATTATGATGGGCAATTTGAAAAAGTGAAAGCCCAATGAAACCCAAAATCATCTATTGTTACGATGCCTATTGCGGATGGTGTTATGGATTTAGCCCGGTGATCAAGGAACTTTGGCTGAAACACAGGGAGCAGTTCGATTTTGAAACAATTTCGGGAGGCATGATTCCTGTTGAAGCCACGAAACACATTGGCACCATTGCAGCATACATCCAGGGTGCTTACCAAACAGTGGAACAGACAACCGGGGTTAGATTTGGCAAGGATTACCTCTGGCATATCTTCAACCCAGACGAGAGTGATTGGTACCCCAACTCAGCAATGGCCGCCATTGCGATGGCCATTTTCAGGGAACTCTATCCTGATCAAACCATCGCATTTGCATCAGATCTTCAATATGCCCTTTATGAAGAAGGGAGGGACCTCACAGACAAAGAGGCCTATAGGCATTTGCTCGAACGATATGATATCGATGCTGAAGTCTTTTATCAAAAACTCGGAAGTGAAGCCTACAAAGAAAAGGCCTTTTATGACTTTAGCCTGATCAAACAATTGAAGGTAAATGGCTTCCCTACTGTATTCCTTCAGTTTGACGACGCAAAGCTCTACATGATCTCCCGGGGATTCAGTACCCTGGAAGCTGTTGAGGAGCGAATGAACAAGATCCTGGCCGAAAACAATATTCAGTAAAATGGTTGTAACTTGCAACACTAAATCGTGGACATGGAATACAACAAACTCATATCAGTAACAGGATTTTCAGGACTTTTTGAACTCGTGACCAGCAAGACTGACGGTGCCATCGTGCGTTCCCTGGAAGACAATACAACCAAATTTGTTTCAAGCAGGGTACACCAGTTCTCACACCTGGAATCCATTGAGGTGTATACCACAGACGACAATGTAAATCTTGCAGATATTTTCAAGGCAATGGACGCTTCTACAGAAGCCCTTCCTTCCGAAAAAGACAACAAGGCCGTAAAAAGCTATTTTGAAAAAGTATTCCCTTCCATGGATTTCGAAAGGGTGTACAGCAGCGACATGAAAAAAATGGT
>CANEWJ010000133.1 GCA_947442625.1 Chitinophagaceae bacterium | reverse complement strand
GGTGCTGGCAGAAAAAGTGTACAATACCACCAAGAAAAAATATGAGCAAGGCCTGGGGTCTAGTTTTGAATTACTGCAAACAGCATCTGAACTCGAAAACGCACAATCCAACTATTTCCAATCCCTTTATGATGCCATCAATGCCAGGATTTCTTACAACAGGGCCCTTGGAAAACTATAACAACAAAAGAATAAAAAACAGAATATGAAAAAGTTTTTGATGATCTGCATGCTGTTTTCACTGGCAGCCTGTTCAGGAAACAAGGAAGAGAACAAGGATGTGGCCGCGAAAAAAGCGGAGTTGGAAAAGCTCACCAAAGAGCGTGATGCCATCATTGCCAAAATAGGTGCGCTGGAAACAGAAATCCAGAAAATGTCTGGCGCAACTGTTGAAGAAAAAACAAAACTGGTGGAAGTGACTGCACTGATCACCCAGGACTTTGCCCACTATATTGACTTGCAGGGCAAGATCACTACAGAGAATCTTTACTACGTTACACCAAGAGGAATGGGTGGCCAGGTGAAAGCCATTTATGTAAAACAAGGAGACAATGTCAAAGCCGGCCAACTGCTGATGAAGCTGGAAGATGGCATCATTCAAGAAAACATCAAACAGGTGGAAAGCCAGCTTTCTTTCGCTAAAAATATTTTCACCCGCCAGGAAAATCTTTGGAAAGAAGGAATTGGCACAGAAGTGCAATTCCTTTCAGCCAAGAACAATGTGGAAGGGCTTGAAAAACAGCTCTCCCTTGTAAAAGAGCAACTGGGAACGACCTCAGTCAATGCACAGGTATCTGGTGTGGTTGAAACGGTGAGCATCCGGATAGGTGAAATCTTTGTGGGCTCTCCAATGGCGGGCATTACCATTGTCAATCCAAGTGCCATGAAGGCTGTGGTTGAAGTACCGGAAAACTATGTTGTAAGGGTCAGAAAAGGAATGCCAGTGATCATCGCTGTACCAGACCTGAATGAAAACTTCAGCTCAACTATCAGCCTCGTAAGTGAAACCATCAATGCCACCTCAAGGAGTTTTATCGCAGAAAGCAAGATGCCTGGCAAGGCCAACATCAAGCCCAACCAGGTTGCGGTGGTAAAAATCCTTGATCATGCAGCAAAAGATGCCATCGTTGTTCCAGTTGAAACGGTACAAACGGATGAGAAAGGCAAATATGTTTACATCCTTTCCCTGGAAAACGGAAAGAACCTGGCAAGGAAAAAAACGGTTACCATTGGTGAATTCTATGATGAATTGATTGAGGTCAACTCAGGCCTGAACAAGGGCGACAAGCTCATCACCAAAGGGTTTCAGGGACTGTATGATGGTCAGCTGATTTCCACCGCAACAAACTGATCTCATTTTCCAAGCAAGCATAAATCATTAGCATGGACAACTCCTCCAAAAATAATTCGATTTCCAACCTGCTCAAGAATGTAAAAACATTCAAGCCAACAGATTGGGCCATCAACAACAAAACGGCAGTCTACCTGATCACACTGATCATTTCTCTTTGGGGAATCGGGCTGTTTGTTTCTTTTCCAAAAGAACAGTTTCCTGATGTGGTCATTCCCAATATTTACGTCCAAACTGTTTATGTAGGAAACTCCCCTAAAGAAATTGAAAGCCTGGTAACAAGGCCCATTGAGAAACAACTCAAAGGCATCACCGGCGTAAAAATCAACAAGATCACTTCCAACTCATTGCAGGATTTCTCTGCCATCATTGTGGAGTTCAGCACATCCGTAAAAACAGATGTTGCCTTGCAGAAGATGAGGGATGCGGTTGACAAGGCCAAAAAAGACCTTCCCAATGACCTCACCCAGGAACCTGTGGTTCAAGAGATCAGCCTTTCTGAATTGCCTATCATGGCAGTCAATGTGAGTGGTGACTATGATGGGATAAAGCTTGCTGCGTTTGCAGAACAACTGAAAAACAAGATTGAAGAATTGTCTGAGATCAGCAGGGTGGATGTTGTGGGTGCCCCGGAAAGGGAAATTCAAATCAATGTAAACCGCTTCAAAATGGAAGCGGCAAAAGTTGGATTCTCCGACGTGGAACAAGCCATCCAGCGCGAGAACAATGATATTTCTGGTGGGTTGTTGTCAGTGGGAGAACAGAAACGTACACTCCGTGTGAACGGACAGTTCAGGTCTTCACTGGACCTCAACAACGTGATTGTGAAAAACGTGTATGGCGCACCACTGTACCTGCGCGATTTTGCCAACATCACCGACACTGTCAAGGAAAGAGAAAGTTATGCCCGATTGAATGGGAAGAACGTTGTTACGCTGAGCATCATCAAGCGTTCCGGTGAGAACCTGATCAATGCTTCAGAAAAAATCAATGGCATTGTAAAGCAATTGAAGGCAGATGAATTTCCCAAAGACCTCAACATCAATATCACAGGAGACCTGAGCATCAAGGCTTCAGCCGCCTTTGATGAACTGGTGAACTCTATCATCATTGGCTTTGTGCTGGTGATGATCATCCTCATGTTCTTCATGGGAGTGACCAACTCGTTCTTTGTGGCCCTCTCGGTTCCCCTGAGCATGTTCCTTGCCTTCATTCTCCTGCCAAGTGCAGAGTTTATTGTAGGATCCAGCGTTACACTCAATTTCATTGTACTGTTTGCCCTGCTTTTTGGACTCGGCATTGTGGTGGATGATGCCATTGTGGTGATTGAAAATACCCACAGGATTTTCTCTCAAGGCAAGGGAAAAATCAGTGCGAAGGATGCGGCAAGATTCGCTGCAGGAGAGGTATTCATCCCAGTATTGGCGGGCACACTTACTACACTTGCCCCTTTCATTCCGCTGCTTTTCTGGCCAGGCATCATTGGTAAATTCATGATTTACCTGCCCACCATGTTGATTTTCACATTGACAGCATCATTGATTGTAGCCTACATCATGAACCCTGTTTTTGCCGTAGATTTCATGGCACACGAAGACCACGAAAAGAAAAAGAAGTCTACTGTTTTCAAAAATCCATTGTTCCTCATTTTCATCATCGTAGGTATGCTGTTTGACCTCGTGGGATATGGCAATGACCAGGCCTCTTATCGTTTCATTGGCAACATGCTTATATTCTTCGGCTTACTGATGGTGCTCAACGCCTATGTGCTCACTGGTGCCATCAAAACCTTCCAGGAGAAATGGCTGCCCGCCATGATGAACAAATACGAAAAACTTCTGCAGTGGACCACCCAAGGATGGAGACCGGTCAAAATGCTGATTGCCACATTTGCCTTATTGATTTTCTCCTTTGTTTTCTTTGGCATGAGAAATGTACCTATCGTACTTTTCCCGCAGGGCGATCCCAATACCATTTATGTTTATCTCAAGTTGCCCGCTGGTACAGAAGTAACCTACACGGATTCTGTAACAAAACTGCTGGAAGGCAGGATCAACAAGGTGTTGGGCATGGAGAATGAAAAAGAAAACCCATTGGTGGAGAGTGTGATTGCCAATGTGGCTGTTGGTGCCAGTGATCCCAACAGTGGAGACAGGAGCACCAGGCCAGAGCTTAGTCGGATCCAGGTCAATTTTGTGCCTTTTGAAGAAAGAAATGGTGCAGGTACCAAGCAGTACCTTGATAGTATCCGCCTTGTTGTGAAGAACATTCCTTCCGCAGAAATAAGCGTTGCCCAGGAGAGCAATGGCCCTCCCACACAATCTCCCATCAACATCGAGGTTTCCGGTGATAATTTCGAAGACCTCACCAGCACAGCCATCAACCTCAGGAATTACCTCAGCGACAAGAACATCCCGGGTGTAGAAGAATTGAAAATTGATGTAGACTTCTCCAACCCAGAGATTGGCATTTCCATCGACAGGGAAAGGGCTTTGATGCAGGGCATCTCAACCGGTCAAATCGGATTGGAAATCCGTACAGCCCTTTTCGGTAAGGAAATCTCCAAGTTGAAGATTGGTGAAGAGGAATACAATATCATCATCCGCAACAATGCTTCACAAAGAAAATCATTGTCTGAACTCCTGAACATGCGCATCACCTACCGCGATTTCACGAGTGGTCAGATCAAGCAGGTGCCCATCAGTTCTGTTGTTAAAGCAGACCTCAGCAATACCTATGGCAGCATCAAAAGAAAGGACCAGAAACGTGTGATCAACATCTTCTCGAATGTATTGACTTCACAGGGTTATACGCCTCAGGCCGTCAATGAAGAAATCTTGAAACACATCAATGCATTCAAATCAAAAGCAGAAGGTGTATCCATTGCGCAAACAGGCGAAGGGGAACAATTGGCTGAGACAGCCAACTTCCTCAGAACAGCGATGTTCACTGCCATAGGATTGATTTTGTTGATCCTCATTTTGCAGTTCAACTCTTACAGCAGAACCATGATTGTGCTTTCTGAAATATTTTTCAGCTTGATTGGTGTATTGTTGGGCTATGCCATTACAGAGTCCACCTTTGCCGTGGTAACCACAGGTATCGGTATTGTGGGGCTGTCCGGCATTGTGGTGAAGAATGGTATTCTTGTGATAGAATTTGCTGACGAATTGAGGGGCAGGGGCATGAAGACAAGAGAAGCCGTCATTGAGGCCGGAAAAACAAGGATTGTACCGGTATTGCTTACCGCGCTAGCTGCCATCCTTGCCCTTATCCCACTGGCGGTAGGATTCAACATCAACTTCGTTACCCTGTTTACCGATCTGAATCCACATATTTTCTTTGGAGGAGATAACGCTGTATTCTGGAAGCCCTTGTCACTCACCATCATTTGGGGATTGTTGTTTGCTTTCTTCATGACCTTGCTTATCGTACCAGCCATGTACCTCATTGCTGAGCGGTTGAAAAGGCCAATGACCAAATTCTTCAAGGGAAAGTGGATCTCTATCCTCGGATTGTTAGGCCCCCTATTCTTCCTGTTAACCGGTATTGTTTACCTTGTAAGGAGAATCCAGGGCAAACCTGTTTGGAATGGCAAGTTGAAAAAATAATGTATACCAGACGCTGGATGATGGACGAAATATTGCGTTGCACATGCAACCTATTGCAAGCGTCCGTCGTCTAGTGCCTATTGTAAATATCAAACCAAAACAATGGAACAATACAACACAAGATCGAACCACGAAATCGACTACAGGATCATTGGTGAAGAAATGCAGTATGTGGAAGTGGAATTAGACCCCAACGAAACAGCCATCGCAGAAGCAGGGAGCTTCATGATGATGGATGATGGGGTTCAAATGCAAACCATATTTGGTGATGGATCTGGACAAGACAAGGGTGTCCTGGGGAAACTGTTTTCTGCAGGAAAGCGACTGCTTACCGGTGAAAGCCTTTTCATGACCGCGTTCACCAACATGGCACATGGCAAAAAAAGGGTTTCGTTTGCCTCCCCCTATCCAGGCAAAATCATTCCACTGGACCTGCAACAACTGGATGGCAGGATCATTTGCCAGAAGGACTCGTTTTTGTGTGCAGCAAAAGGGGTGAACGTTGGCATTGCCTTCCAAAGAAAATTAGGCACTGGTTTATTTGGCGGAGAGGGATTCATCATGCAAAAACTGGAAGGTGATGGTATGGCCTTTGTACACGCTGGCGGACATGTATTTGAACGTTACCTCACCCCCGGCGAAGTGTTGAAAATTGATACCGGTTGCGTAGTTGCTTTTACCCAAACAGTTGATTATGATATCCAGTTTGTAGGTGGCATCAAGAACAGCATATTTGGTGGAGAAGGCCTCTTCTTTGCAACCCTGCGAGGACCAGGTAAAGTATGGATCCAAACACTTCCCATCAGCCGTCTTGCCAGCAGGGTCCTGTCTTATGGAACGACCAACAGAAGAGAGGAAGGAAGTATTCTTGGCGGACTGGGGAACATACTGGATGGAGACGGGTACTAAATTGAATTCCAGTCATTCAAAAACAGCAAATAGATTGAAAAAGTAAAGCCGGCTCACAGGAGACCGGCTTTCTTATTTGAATATGTTTTGCGATTAGTTGCGGCGACCATAAAGATTACCCAACAAGCGAAGAATTTCAACATACAACCATACCATGGTTACCAGCAAACCAAAGGCACAGAACCATTCCATGTGCTTGGGTGCACCCATGGCAGCACCCTGCTCGATCCTGTCAAAATCCAACAAAAGGCTCAGTGCTGCAATGGCAGTGATGGCAATGGAGATGCCTATGCTCAACAGGCTTCCGTTGTGCAAGCCATCAATGTTTACATTGAACATGGAAAGAATCCAGGTAATCAAATAAAACAGGGCAATGCCCCCAATGGCAGCAAACATGATCGACCTGAACCTTTCTGTTACCTTGATGATCCTGAAGGTATACAACAGGTACATGGCAATAGCAGTTCCAAAAGTGAGCACCACGGCTTGTGTTACGATACCTGGAGCCACCTTGCTGAATGCATTGCTGTAAATGGCCGAGATGCCCCCCACAACCAGGCCTTCCAGCAGTGCGTAGGCAGGTGCAAGGTATTGGGCCCATTGTTGCTTGAACATCAGGATCAATGCGATAACCAGACCACCAATGGCACCACCCATCAGGTATCCTTGAATGTTGTTGCCTACGCTGGCTTCATTCCATACATAGAAGGCAGTTGCCATCACCATGAGGAATAGAAAACCAAATTTATTGAGGGTGCCGCGGAAAGACATGATGCCAGATCCAGGGGCAGCCATTGACCTGTTGAAAGATTT
>CANEWJ010000132.1 GCA_947442625.1 Chitinophagaceae bacterium | reverse complement strand
TGATTTTACCGGGGCTTGGACGAAAATCATTGTATGGATCCTCTGCATTGATGCGGCATTCTATGGCATGCATTTCTGGAAAATAATGTTTTCCTGAAATGGGTTCTCCAGCAGCAATTTTAATTTGTTCCTTGATAAGGTCAAAGTTGGTAACTTCTTCTGTTACACAATGCTCAACCTGGATCCTTGTATTCATTTCCATGAAATAGAAATTCCTGTGCTTGTCTACAAGGAATTCAATGGTACCTACACTTTCATAACCGATGGCCTGAGCTGCTTTTACAGCAGCGGCACCCATGCGTTCACGCAACTCATCTGTCATGAAGGGTGAAGGTGACTCCTCTACCAATTTTTGGTGGCGGCGTTGAATGGAACAGTCTCTTTCACTCATGTGGCAAACGGTACCATAACGATCACCAGCAACCTGGATTTCAATATGCCTTGGCTCTTCTACAAATTTTTCCATGTAGACGCCATCATTTTTGAAAGATGCCAAAGCCTCTGCCTTTGCAGTATTATACGCTTTTTCAATTTCGCTTTCTTGCCAAACAACCCTCATTCCCTTTCCACCACCACCAGCAGTAGCCTTCAGGATTACAGGATAGGTTATTTCTTTTGCAATCACCTTTGCTTCCTCTACACTACCCAACAATCCCCCACTTCCGGGAACAACAGGAACACCTGCCTTGATCATGGTTTCCTTTGCAGTGATTTTGTCCCCCATTGACCTGATCTGATCTGGAGTAGGACCGATGAATTTCACACCATGCTCACCACAGATTTCAGCAAACTTGGCATTTTCAGCCAAAAAGCCGTATCCTGGATGCACAGCATCTGCATTGGTGATCTCCATGGCTGCCATGAGGTGTGGAATATTCAGATAGGAATCTGCGCTGGATGGCCTGCCGATGCAAACTGCCTCATCAGCAAACTTGACATGAAGGCTATCCTTGTCTGTGGTAGAATATACAGCAACAGTCTTGATGCCCATTTCCCTGCAGGTTCTTATCACACGAAGGGCTATTTCTCCCCTGTTTGCAATCAGTATCTTATTGAAACTCTTTTTGGAATCTTTGGTCATGCCTACAATTTAAATGAATGAAATCAAGCCAATATGCAATGGACTATGCAGGCTCTACAAGAAACAGCGGTTGATCAAACTCAACCGGTGTCGAATCTTCCACCAAAACCTTGACTATTTTACCACTGATCTCACTTTCAATTTCATTGAAAAGCTTCATGGCTTCAATGATACAAACCACTTTACCTGACCTCACTTCATCTCCCTCGTCCACCAAATTGGGCTTGTCAGGGGAAGGCCTGCGGTAAAAAGTCCCAATCATTGGGCTCTTGATGGTGATCAGGTTGCTTGCAGCTGGTGCAGGCGCTGCAGCAGGGGTTGCTGGTGCAGCTGCAACTGGGGGCGCTGCAACAGCCAGTGCCTGTTGAACAGGTGCTGCAGTTACATACTTATCTTCCTTCTGCTTGATTGTAATTTTGATATCCTTTTCTTCTATGGTCAGTTCACTGATGTTGGACTTGTTAACCATCTTGACAAGATCCTGAATTTGTTTGAGGTCCATGTTGTTATTTTTTTTGGTTAATCCGGGGCGTAAAGGTGGGGTAAAATTGCTTTTCGACCAAATTAAATTTTGGCCTTTTTTGAATAAAAAACCCCGATTTAATTAAAAATCGGGGTAAAATATGGCCAAAAAGACCAAAATATCGTAAAAACTAATCTTTCACTCTCTCGATATACTCGCCAGTTTTGGTATTGATCCTGATCACATCTCCCTCATTCACAAAAAGGGGAACCATTACCGTAGCTCCTGTTGCAACAGTCGCTGGTTTCAGTGTCCTGGTGGCGGTATCTCCCCTGAGACCAGGCTCAGAATAGGTTACCTTGGAAACAACCTTATCCGGCAGTTCAACGCTCATGGGCATGTCTGTTTCAGTATTGATCAGCACAGAAACTTCCTGGTCTTCGGTCAGGAACTGGGGAGCATCAACCAGGGCTTCTGCCACGGAAATTTGCTCGAATGTTTCATTGTCCATGAAACTGTAGCCGGTCTCATCTTTGTAAAGATACTGGTAGCTCTTCCTTTCAACCCTTACCGGATAGATGGTATCGCCACTGTTCCAGGTCTTCTCAATGGAGCGACTGTTGTCTACCCCCTTGAGCTTGGCCCATACCTTGGCTGCCGCCCTTGCTGTTTTGTTTTCGCCGAACTCGATGATTGTATAAAGACTGCCGTCAAGCTTGACGATCATACCCCTTGAAATATCCGATGTATTTGCCATAACTATGTTTTGAGGAAGCAAAGGTAATCCAATTTGGCAAATAACATCATACCTTTGCGCCGCAAACAATCTCTTATCAACATAAAAAAAACAAAATGAAAGTAACCGTAATTGGAGCAGGAGCTGTTGGCGCAACTTGTGCAGACAATATCGCACGCGCCGGAGTATGTACAGACCTTGTTTTGTTGGACATCAAAGAAGGTCTTGCCGAAGGAAAAGCCCAGGACATGCAGCAGACCGCAGCATTGTTGGGATTTGATACCATCATTACTGGATCGACCAACGACTACGCTAAGACTATTAACAGTGACGTGGTGGTGATCACTTCTGGTATTCCCCGTAAACCAGGGATGACCAGGGAAGAGCTGATCGGTACAAATGCCGGCATTGTAAAGACAGTATGTGAGAACGTTTTGACATATTCACCCAATACCATCATCATCGTGATCAGCAATCCGATGGATACCATGACTTACCTGGCATTGAAATCTACAGGTTTGCCCAAGCACAGGATCATTGGAATGGGTGGCACCTTGGACAGCAGCCGTTTTAAATACCAGCTTACCCAACACCTTGGATGCAGCGCCAGTGATTTGAATGCCATCGTTATTGGTGGGCATGGCGACACAACCATGATTCCCTTGATCAGCAAGGCTACCTGGAACAGCATTCCGGTTACGCAGTTTTTGACAGCCGAGCAGCAGGAGAAAGTTGTTGCTGACACCATGGTGGGCGGTGCAACATTGACCAAACTGATTGGAACTTCTGCATGGTATGCACCAGGTGCAGCCGGAGCAGCGCTTGTATCAAGCATTCTGAGAGACGAGAAAAAACTCTTCACCTGCTGCGTAGCCCTGGATGGCGAATATGGCCAATCAGACATTTGCCTGGGCGTACCCGTTACCATTGGAAAGAATGGCTGGGAAAAAATCCTTCCACTTGAATTGACAGCAGCAGAGCAGGAAGCCTTTGAAAAAAGTGCAGCGGCAGTGAGGTCAATGAATGAAGTGCTGGGTTGAGAGGGTTGTGGGTTTAGGGGTTTAATGGAGGAGGGAATGAAGGCATACATCTACTGACTGTAAAACAAAAGGGGCTCAAGTAAAACTTGGCCCCTTTTTCATTCACTTTCGCAAATATATTCAATCATCCGTTTAGCCTCGTGTATAACACACAAGGCCTATACATACTAAACCTTTCTGCCCTTTTTCTGCACTCTACACCTTTACATCCTTAAACCTCTACACCGCTAAACCCCTCAAACCAGCTGCTTACCTATTCCTCAATAAAATCCAAATCCTTATGAAACGTTTCTTCTGTAAAAATGAGGGCTACAATTGAGATGACCATCACAATAGCACCAGTCACCATTGCACTTTGCAACATGGTCCATTGCAGGTTGACCTGAAAATAATCCTTGAACAAAAGATTCATCAATGGCAATGCCCCCCTTACTACATTTGGAATGGTTGTTGCTGCGGTTGCCCGCAAATTGGTGCCAAAATGCTCTGCACCCATGGTTACAAAAATTGCCCAGAACCCTGTGGAGAAGCCGAGGTACAATGAAACAGCATACATGCTAAAGTCATTGTTATTGAGCGGACTGAAAAAATAAACAATGCCCAGAATGGTCATCGCATAAAAAATATACAATGCTTTTTTTCTGCTTTTAAAATGCTGGCTCACCAATCCCACCACAATATCTCCCAAGGCAATACCAATATATCCGTACATGATGCTGGCTCCTGAGTCAATGCTATTTTCACCATACAGATCTTTTGCAAAACGATTGCTGAGGTTCAGCATGATGCCTATCACAAACCAGGTTGGTAGGCCGATCAAAATGGCAAGAATATATTTTTTGAAACGGGAACGCTTGTTGAAAAACATCAAGATGTTCCCCTTTGAGACATGCTTGCTTTCAATACTTTTAAAGATGTCGCTCTCTGAGACTTTGATCCGCAACACCAGCAAAAAAATACCCAATACACCGCCTATCTTGTAACAGAGTCTCCAATCATTGGTGGTCTTGTAAATGAAATACGCAAACACGGCACCAAACAAACCAACACCCGCCACAAAAGATGTTACTACGCCCCTGTTCTTCTGTGGCATCAATTCACTGACCAGGGTAATGCCAGCTCCCAGCTCTCCAGCCAATCCAATACCTGCAACAAATCGCAACCAGGCATACTGGTCTACGGTCTGTACATAGCCCGTGGCAAAATTGGCAACAGAATAAAGCAGGATAGAGCCAAACAATACACTGAGTCGCCCTCGCTTGTCACCCATTACCCCCCACAGCACGCCACCAATGAGCAAGCCCACCATCTGCCAGTTGATGATCTTCATACTGGCCGTCATGATATCTGCATCACCAATGTTGATGCCAATCAAACTTGGCTCCCTGACAATGGTAAAAAGCAACAAGTCGTAAATATCTACAAAGTACCCCAGTGCGGCAACAATGACTGCCAGGTTGAGAAATTGACTTTTTAAGGACTGATTGGACATAAGCATTGATTATTTGATATGAAGATGACTATTTCTTCTTTCCTCCTGCAACCAATTTAATTATGACTGGGGCCGTGGTAACAAGGATAATGCCAAGCACAATCAGCTCCAACCTTTCTTTCAGGTCAAAGCCAAACTGGCTCAGAAAGAACTTGTAGAGATAGTGCCCCGCAAACATCATGATGATTACCCATGCGACACAACCGATGATATTGTAAAAAGTGAATTTGTGTTTTTCCATCCGAACGATGCCTGCGATGATGGGAGCAAAAGTTCTGATGATGGGAAGAAACCTTGCAAATACAATGGCGCCTCCACCATGCTTGTCATAGAAATCCTTGGCAGTGAGCAAATGTTTTTTCTTGAAAAAGAAGGTATCTTCTTTTCTGAACAAATAAGGACCACTGGCAGCGCCAAACCAATAACCAACCATGTTTCCCAGGGTTCCTGAGAAAAAAACCAGCAAGCAAACCAACAATAAATTCAGGACATCATTGTTCAGATCAAACAGCTCCCCGGCCAGCTCATTGCTATAAATGCCTGCCACAAAAAGCAAGGAATCTCCAGGCAGGAAAAAACCTGCGAACAAGCCAGTCTCTGCAAAAACGATGAATAGGAACAACCACAATCCACCGTGCTGAATATAAAATTCAGGATTCAAAAAGTCTTTCCATTGTATAGCCAACTCCAACATAGTAATGAATATTATTTAAATTGATTCTTCCGAAATGGCGGCAGGAGCCAATTCGCCTTCCCATTTGCTAACTGCAGTAGTCGCCAGTGCATTGCCCACCACATTCGTCATTGTCCTGAACATATCGCAAAAATGATCTATTGGAATGATCAACGCAATGCCTTCGGGAGGAATATTGAACATGGCGCAAGTTGCCGTAACCACTACCAATGAAGCTCTTGGCACGCCTGCAATTCCTTTGCTGGTCAACATCAATACAACCAACATGGTCAATTGTGTTCCCAGATCAAGATGAATGCCATAGGCCTGTGCAATGGCAAGGCTCGCAAAGGTCATGTACATCATGCTACCATCAAGATTAAAACTATACCCAAGAGGGAGGATAAAGGAAACAATCTTGTCTTTACAACCAAACTTCTCCAACTCCGTGGTGAGTTTGGGGAATACTGCTTCGCTGCTGGTAGTACTGAACGCAATCAACAGCGGCTGGGAGATGGTTCTGAGCAACTCCCAGAGACGCTTGCCCAATACCATGTACCCAACAGATAAAAGCAACACCCACAGGCAGGCGATACCGATGATAAACGCCAATAAATACTGGCCGTAAAATGAAAACACTTCCAATCCTTTTGTGGCAATGACAGCAGCAATTGCGCCAAAAACACCAAGGGGTGCAAAGTTCATGACATAGCCCACCATTTTAAGAATGATATGGGCCGCTGCATCCAGGGCCTTTACGATTACCTTCCCCTTTTCACCCAATGCCGTGGTACCTACACCAAAGAAAATACTGAACACCACCAGCTGTAGGATTTCATTGGTGGCCATTGCTTCGAAAACACTTTTGGGGAATACATGCTCAATGAATTTCTGCACAGAAAACTCCTGTGTTTTGCCAATCAGGTCTTTTGCCCCTTCCAAATCCGCAGAGCCAAGGTTGATGGCAGCCCCAGGCTTGAAAAAGTTGACCAATACCATGCCCAGCAAAAGGCTTGCCAGTGAAGCAGAGATGAACCAGAGCATTGCTTTTCCTCCTACCCTTCCCACGGAGCCAAGGTCTCCCAGTTTTGCAATACCCACCACAAGTGTTGTAAAAACAAGAGGGGCAATCACCATTTGTACCAGTCGCAAGAAAATGGTGGTGAGCAATTTGATATTGGTAGAAAATGCCTTTATGGTTTCCGGACTGGATTGCTGGTGCACAAAATATCCAACAGCAATTCCCAAAACCATGGCAATGAGAATATATAAGGTAAGTTTACCGGAAGAGCCCTTCATGATAGAAAAAATATTTACGTTAAGGTTCGTAAAATAAACGATTTGTATCGATTTCGGAATTTTATTTAATGCGTGAAATAAAATATTCATCTAACCGAATAATTGGCTATTTTAGAACTTTAGTGAACCATTTAACCAAAGAATTGCTATGAGTTTATTCAGAAGAAAATCACTTGAAGCGCTGCTTGCCCAGGCCGAAGATTCGGAAAAGGGACTCAAGCGTACCCTGGGTGCAGGAAACCTTGTTGCGTTGGGCATTGGTGCCATCATCGGAGCAGGACTTTTTGTAAGGACTGCTGCAGCAGCAGGAC
>CANEWJ010000131.1 GCA_947442625.1 Chitinophagaceae bacterium | reverse complement strand
CCCAGATCAGCAGGGTGGGTAGTTTGATCTGGCGAAGCTCATCCCCAAGGTTATTTTTGATGGCGGAGCGGGCCAAAGAGATGACCTTCAATGTCTTCATCCTTTCATTGACTATCTGGTATACCTCATCCACCAATTCCTTGGAAGCAGTGTTGGGATCGTAAAAAGTCATTTCTGTCTTCTTCCGGATGTATTCGTAATCTCCCCGCTTGGGATAGGTTTCGCCCATCCCATTTTCAAAAAGACCAGAACTTCCGGTGAGGATCAATGATTTTACTTTGGCAGGAGTTTTCAGCACATGGACCAGTGCAACATGGCCTCCTAATGAGTTGCCTAGCATGTGTATTCCGCTATAACCGCGGTGATCAATGAACTTGGTCAGGTATTTTTCCAAACCGCCAACAGTGGTGTGCAGCAAATCCA
Source organism: Chitinophagaceae bacterium (assembly GCA_947442625.1). Taxonomy (GTDB): domain Bacteria; phylum Bacteroidota; class Bacteroidia; order Chitinophagales; family Chitinophagaceae; genus Pollutibacter. The sequence continues at coordinate 6,704 of CANEWJ010000131.1, read as the reverse complement.
GCTCGAACAAGGGCAAAAGCGGTACAATAACCTGATGGGTATGGCGAAAATGATTGATGATGCCTGCAAAATTGCTCATGGCACCAAACAATCCATGCAGAAGAATCAAGGGTTCACCCACTCCTTCCTCAATGAACTTGAACTTTCCATCCTCTTTGACTTCGTATGATAGACTCATATATATTTCCGAAACAGGATATTAAAATGGTAAAATAACGTAGAACTCAGACAAAGAAAAGTAAAATGCCTGATATAACCCACTACCTGAGGGGAAATGGCGGTCTTCCTGTATTATCATTATGATTTTTGTTTAACCAAGCCCCTGGCATCGTTAAACAGATTTTTAAGGGCAGGCATCCACTCACTGAAATGTGAAACCAGCCAATGGCCGTACTTCATAAGGTAGCTGGCTGATCTGGAGTCCATCGTCTGCCCATCTCCCACCACACCGAAACGGTTGCAGTAGACAAGGGTGACAGCAAAAAAGGTAATGTAAATCATGGCCATGACCAGGATGCCAAGCAACTTATTGACCAGGCCCAGCAACATGAGTTCAGCTGATTTCTCGATGAGCTTACCGACCAACCTAACCGCAATAATGCCTGCAATCAGGACCAAGATGAAAGATAAAAACGAAAACCACTTGCTGTCGCTACTGGAATGCGACCTCATGTAGCCTTCAACCGTACCTGAAAAATGAAATGCCAGGGCCAGGGCCACAAAATAAGAGACAAAGACAAAAATGGCCATGATGAAGCCTTTGGTCCATCCTTTGTAGAGGGCCAGCACGAGGAGAATCAGGAGGAGGATGTCGATGATCATTGTGGTGTCAACAACTCTTTTACGATGGCAGAAATGGCCTTCCCGTCTGCTTTCCCAGCCAACTGCTTGGATGCAACGCCCATTACCTGGCCGAGTCCGCTGATATTGGTTACCCCCAGTTGGCTGATGATGGCCGCAATGATCGTTTTCAATTCGGCCGGATCGAGTTGCTTCGGGAGATACTGCTCAATAACCTCTACTTCTTCCTTTTCCTTTTGGGCAAGATCAGCTCGGTTCTGTTGCTCAAATATGTCGATGGAATCCCTTCTTTGCTTGACCAGTTTCTGCAACAATTTCATTTCCGTATCCTCTGACAACGATTCACCAGCACCTTCGGCTGTTTTTGCCAGCAAAATGGATGCCTTGATGGCGCGGAGGGCACGGAGGCCTTTTTCGTCTTTGGCCAACATGGCCTTTTTCAGGTTGTCGTTGATGGTGAGTTCGAGTGACATATTTTGGGGTTGAGGGGTTGAAGGGTTTAGGAGGTTGAAGTTGTTGTGGGTTGTGGGAGCCTATCCTTGTTGTTGCTCTTGCATGTTTTTCTTGAACTTGTTGTAAAACTGCTTGGCAAAATCCTTCATCTCGCCTACCAGTTCTTGCTGGTGGGTGGCGCGGTCAAAAGTATCAGCCATGGTCATCATGGTTTGGTAATAAAAATCAGCCATTTCATCCACCATCATTTCTTTGGTCCAGAGGTCGATGCGAAGGGCGGCCCTTTCTTTTCCATCCCAAAAAGAAATCATGATGGCTTTTGCGTCTTGCTTTTCTTCAGAAGAGGATTGGCTTGCATTCCAAAGGATCTGATGGGGAATCTTCTGGTCATCAAGAGTAACGTCTATTGATATTGTCGATTGTGTCATTTTTTTGATTTGACGGCAAAGTTAATGAATTAGGGGAATGCTTTATTCAGGAGTGAATGGCCATCCCTATGAATGATACTTCATCAGGTTCAAGTTCATATAAAGCAAGAGGCAGGTAAATAAATACCTGCCCCTTGAAAGCGCTTGATAGATTGAGTCCCAGCCGTCAGAATTGCTTATACTTTTTCTAACCGGGTATGACCAATTGCGGCAATCACTTCAGTCCTGTTTTTGTGCAGCCTGGTTTGCAGCCTGGTAAGCAGTTCTTCCTCTTTACCTACTTCAAACTTAAGATCTGCATCTGTCAGTTGGGGGTACTTTTCTTTGAGTTGCTTTGACTGGGCACTCCAGTTTCCAGAAATCTTAAAGGTTGCTGGACTTGTTTTTTGTGTCGGTTCCATGATTTTTTCTTTTATTGTTTTAAAAAAAATTACATCACAAACCTAGTTACAGGGCAACCCTAAACCAATGACAATGGTCAAAGACAATGATGACCAATCAAAGGAGATAAATCAATTGTGTCATGTTCAATTGGTCCATAAACGCTTACCAAGTCAAAACAGCGTTTGTTATTTCAGCAAACCTGTGCCAATCATTTCAGACCGCATCTGTTCATCATTATACATCCGAATGAGTTTATCGCCAATGTCTTGCGGATCTTTTTCATTAAAAAACATACCTGCCATGCCAGTAAATTCAGCCATGCTGCTATTCTCTGCAGTGATTACAGCCACACCGGCTTTCATGGCATTGACAACAGGAATTCCAAACCGTTCAAATCTGCATGGGTGCACCATCGCATAGGCGGCACTGACAATGGAAGACTCATCAACTGGCAGTAAATGTTCCATCAACAACACATCATTCCTGTACTTATAAGACTCCAGGTCTGTAAGGATATTGGCAGAATATTCCCCCTGTGGGCCAGCCAACACAAGTTTCATGTTGCTGCCAATCCTTTTTTTGAAAATGGAAAATCCTTTGAGCAGTTCAATGATATTGGCAGCTGGGTGAACTGGGCCACGGTAAAGAAAGTAAGCATCGCCTTGTGTGAATTGATAGCGCACCACATCGCGGGCATCTTCATCCGTGGGCCTGTGCTGCTCTTCTGCAACAGGGATAAGAATGCTGATCTTGTCCCTTACCTGGGGGAAATATTTCAGGACTTCCGTTTTTGTGTGGGAAGAGAATACAAAAACATTATCTGTTGTTTGGATAGACTTTTTCAACCATTTGTTTTCCCGGTAGGCATCCCAAAAACCAACCAAAGATCCTGGAGAGCGATGATAAAAATCATGAATGACAAGATCATTTTCCCCGAGATTCAAGGATGTTGCATGGTGCTTGATGGCCTCGTATGCTGGCGGTATGGAGGACTTGAAATAAACATTCGGCATACCGCAAAGATAAGACCAGACTTCTTCCAACAACCTATCTTTACACCATAAATAGCTGCAATGAAAAAAGCAACACAATATATCCACGCTGGTGCGCATCCCGACCCAAGTACCGGAGCCATCATGACGCCCATCTACCAAACCTCTACCTATGTACAGGAAGCCCCTGGCGTGAACAAGGGCTATGAATATGCCCGTTCTCAAAACCCCACCAGAGAGGCCCTGGAAGAGGCATTGGCGGTGATTGAAGAAGGAAAATTCGGACTGGCTTTTGGCAGTGGCGTTGCTGCAACCGATGCGGTGATGAAACTGCTGAAACCAGGGGATGAAGTGATTGCAGCCAGCGACATGTATGGTGGAACCTACAGGCTTTTCAGCAAGATTTACAGCAAATTCGGGATTGTTTTTCACTATGTGGACATGAGTGTTGTGGACAATATTGAAACAAAAATCAATCCCAATACAAAACTAATATGGGCGGAAACGCCCACCAATCCTTTGATGAATATTGCCGACATCAGGGGTATTGCTACCGTTGCACAACGGTACAAGGTTTTGCTTTGCGTAGACAATACATTTGCATCGCCTGCCCTACAGAATCCACTTTCCCTGGGCGCAGACATCGTGATGCATTCTGCAACAAAATACCTTGGTGGTCACAGCGATGTGATCCAAGGCGCTTTGGTGATGAATGATCAGGCCTTGCGGGATGAATTGTATTTTATCCAAAAAAGCTGTGGTGCAGTTCCCGGACCCATGGACTGTTTTCTAGTCCTCAGGGGCATAAAAACCCTGGGCATCAGGATGGAAAGGCATTGCCAAAACGGTGCTGCCATCGCCCATTTTCTCAAGGCCCACCCGGCTGTAAAAAAAGTATACTGGCCTGGTTTTGAAGACCACCCAGGCCATGCAGTGGCCAAAAGCCAGATGAAGGATTTTGGTGGGATGATCAGTTTTGAACTGAAACTGGACACCATGGAAGCCGCGAGAACACTGCTTTCCAATACCAGGATTTTTTCATTGGCCGAAAGCCTCGGTGGCGTTGAATCCCTGATCAATCATCCGGCCAGCATGACGCATGCCTCCATTCCGAGGGAGGAAAGAATCAGGAACGGTTTGGGGGACACGCTGATCCGCCTGTCTGTAGGCATTGAAGATGCAGACGACCTCATTGCAGACCTCGACCATGCCATTCAATTGGCAATCACCAGTTGATTTGCATTTTGCTGATCACCAATCATTGGATCAACTCTCAAAAAAGGAAAAGCCTCGGCTTGAGCAAATGAATAAAAAAGAATTAACGGCTGTAAAGTCTTTCCTCGACAAGGAACTGAAGCGGCACAACCAGCAGGGATTTATTGAAAAAGATCCGATTTCCATCCCCCACCGTTTCAGCCAAAAAGCCGACATCGAAATTGCTGGATTTTTTGCTGCCGTTTTTGCATGGGGCAACCGCACCACCATCATCAACAAATGCAATGAACTGATGACACTGATGGATGAAGCGCCTTACCAATTCATTGTTGACCACAAAGACAGTGACCTGAAACGCTTGCTGGATTTCAAACACAGGACTTTCAATGCCACAGACGTACTGCATTTTATCAGGGTGCTGAACCATCATTATACATCCGGATACACATTGTTGAAAGGGCAGAAACCCAGCCTGGAAAATGCTTTTACCCATGGGATGCAAAAAAATGATCAAGACATGGGAAATGGCCTTAAGGCATTTCACCGCTATTTTTTTTCGCTGGACGACAGCCCTGAGCGGACAAAAAAACACATCTCTACACCAGATAACAATTCTTCCTGCAAACGCCTCAACATGTACCTCCGCTGGATGGTGAGAAAAGATGCAGCGGGCGTTGATTTTGGCATCTGGAAAAACATCCGGATGAGCCAGCTTGTTTGCCCGATGGATGTCCATGTACAACGGGTTGCCTGCAGGCTCAACCTGATTGATGCAGAAAAATCAGACTGGAAAACCGCCATTGCCCTTACAGAAGTGCTGAAGCAGTTTGATCCAAAAGACCCAGTGAAGTATGATTTGGCTTTGTTTGGTTTGGGAGTGGGATGACAACTCCCTCCATTTAATTATCTTTGCGGCTTCAAGCAAAAAGAAAATGTCACAACAGCACCTTTCAGAGCAAGAGATCATCAGAAGAGACAAGCTTACAGCACTGCAAGCACTGGGAATAGACCCTTATCCTGCTGCGGCCTTCCCGGTGAACATCAGTTCAAGCGATATAAAGCAACGTTACCTGGGTGAAGAGAACAAGTCAGATTTTTCAGATGTATGCCTGGCTGGTCGTTTGATGGGCATCAGAGACATGGGAAAAGCCAGTTTTGCTGTATTGCAGGACAATGCCGGAAAGATTCAGGTATATGTAAAACGGGACGAAATTTGCCCCACAGAAGATAAAACGCTTTACGACCAGGTATGGAAAACCCTGGATATTGGTGATATCATCGGTGTCAAAGGACATGTTTTCACCACCAAAACCGGTGAAACCTCCATTCATGTTCACACGCTGACCCTCCTGAGCAAGTCACTGAAACCCCTTCCCATCGTAAAAGAAAAAGAAGGTGAAACCTTTGACGCAGTTACCGATCCGGAGTTCCGCTACCGGCAGCGTTATGCAGACCTGATCATCAACCCTCAAGTAAAAGAGACTTTTCTAAAGAGATCCAGGTTGATCAATTCAATCAAAGAATTCCTGAACGAAAGGGGCGCGATTGAAGTGGACACACCAGTATTGCAAAGCATCCCCGGTGGCGCCTCTGCACGACCTTTCACCACGCACCACAATGCATTGGACATCCCCATGTACCTCCGGATTGCCAATGAACTCTACCTGAAAAGGCTTATCGTAGGCGGCTTTGAGTGGGTGTATGAGTTTTCAAGGAACTTTAGGAACGAAGGAATGGACCGCACACACAATCCTGAATTCACTGTGCTTGAATTCTATACTGCCTACAAGGATTATTTGTGGATGATGGATACGACCGAGCAATTGCTTGAAAAAGCGGCCATTGATGTGAATGGCACAACCGATGCTGAAGTGGATGGAAAAACCATCAGCTTCAAGGCACCTTTCAAAAGGGTGACCATGTACGACGCCATCAAGGAACATACTGGTTTTGACATCAGCAACATGGACGAAGAGGCCCTGAGGGATGTGTGCAAGCAGCTGGGTATTGGCGTTGAAAAAAGCATGGGCAAGGGTAAGCTAGTAGATGAAATTTTCAGCGAGAAATGTGAGCACCACTTTATACAGCCAACTTTCATTACTGACTATCCGATTGAAATGAGCCCGCTCACAAAGAAGCACCGCAGCAAACCCGGTCTGGTAGAGCGTTTCGAGCTGATGATCAATGGAAAAGAAATTGCCAATGCCTATACCGAGTTGAACGACCCCATCGATCAACGCGCTAGATTTGAAGACCAAATCAAACTCCAGGAACGCGGCGACGACGAAGCCATGTTCATTGACCACGATTTCCTTCGTGCACTGGAATATGGCATGCCGCCTACAGCGGGTATTGGTTTTGGAATAGACAGGCTTTGCATGCTGCTCACCAACCAACCTTCCATCCAGGATGTATTGTTGTTTCCGATGAT
>CANEWJ010000130.1 GCA_947442625.1 Chitinophagaceae bacterium | reverse complement strand
TCAAATTGCCCACCATATTTCACATAATATCCAGCAGGCAATGCAATGGTTTTCTCGGCCTTGGATTGAACCTCCTCAACAACAGATTGAACATCCCTGTCCCTGACATTGAAGGCCACTGTAATTCTTCGCTTGGCATCTTCCCGCTGCACCTGGTTGGGACCTTCCTGAATGCCAATTTCCGCTACCTGTTCAAGGGGAACTGAAATCCCATCGGGATTGGTAATCATGAGGGTTTTGATGTCGGTCAAATCATTTCGCCTGGCTTCTTTCAATCGCAAAACAAGGTCGAAGCGCCTTTCATTTTCATAGACCTGACCGGCAGATTCGCCGGCAAATGAAGCCCTCAAGACCCTGTTTACGTCCGCAATGCTCAATCCAAAAGCCGCAATGGCATTGGGTTTGTACTTGATGACAATCTGGGGAAGGCCAGTTACCCTTTCAGTAAACACATCCTTTGCCCCTTCTACCTTGTGAATGACCTCTTCATATTGTGCGGCATAAAAAGCAAGCGTATCGAGGTCTTCACCAAAAATCTTGCAGACCACATCCTGTTTTGCACCCGCAATCAGTTCATTGAAACGCATCTGAACCGGGTATTGAAAACCACCTGTCAATCCGGGTACTTTGCCAATGGCTGCACTCATTTTGTTGGCCAGTTCATCATAACTCTCCGCACTGGTCCATTCATTTTTTGGCTTCAGGTTGACAATGATATCGGTCATTTCAATGGGCATGGGATCGGTTGGTATCTCACTGGCCCCAATCCTGGTGACCACTTTTTGTACTTCAGGAAATTTTTTCAATTCATGAACGGCTTTGGTGGTGGCATCAATGGTCTCGCTCAATGAACTTCCGGTCATCAACCTGGCATCAATGGCAAAATCGCCCTCTTCCAATTCAGGTATGAATTCCCCACCCAACGTAGAGGCAATGTAAAAGGAAAGTGCCAACAACGCTATGGAAGCAGACACCACTTTCCTGGGATGCTGGAGCAATCGGGCCAAGGCCTTTTGAAAACCGTCTTGAAGCCTCAACATCATCCGGTCTGATATATTATCCTGATGGTTGAGTTTTTTGCTCAACACCAGGCTGGTCATCATGGGCACATAGGTAAGAGAAAGGATAAAGGCACCTATCAGGGCAAATGCGACCGTTTGGGCCATTGGCTTGAACATCTTGCCCTCAATGCCGGTGAGGCTAAGGATGGGGATGTATACGATCAGGATGATGATCTGTCCAAACACTGCAGCGCCCATCATTCTTCCGGCAGACTGCTCAACCGTTTGGTCCATCTGTCCCTGTCTCAGTTGCAGGCCCATGTGCTTGTTGGAGTGCAGTCGATGAAGTACTGCTTCCACAATGATCACGGCACCATCAACAATCAAACCAAAATCAAGGGCACCCAAACTCATCAGGTTTCCCGTCACGCCAAAAAGATTCATCATGCCAACCGCAAACAGCATGGCCAGAGGGATCACTGAAGCCACAATCAATCCTGCCCGGAGGTTACCCAGGAAAAAAACCAGGATCAGTAAAACAATCATTGCCCCTTCCAGCAAATTGGTCTTAACAGTCCCCAATGTGCGGTTGACCATTTTGGTGCGATCGAGAAAAGCATTGATTTCTACCCCCTCTGGCAAGCTCTTTTCAATTTGCTTCATGCGCTCCTTAATATGCCCTATCACCTCAGCAGCATTTTCTCCTTTCAACATGAGCACCACAGCCCCAGACACTTCTCCTTCATCCATGTAGGTAAGGGCGCCATACCGCACTGGACTGCCAATTCTTGCTTCTGCAATATCCCTGATGTATATCGGTGTGCCTGCAGCAGATTTTGCCACATAGATATTTTGGATCTCTTCAATTGATTTGACAAGGCCTTCAGAGCGAACAAACAAGAGCGAAGGCCCTTTCTCAATATAGGCTGCCCCTGAATTCTGGTTGTTGTTCTGGATGGCATGGAATACCTGGTCAAATGTTACTCCTGCCCCTTTCATTTTTACAGGATCGATGGCCACTTCGTATTGTTTTAGCTTACCACCAAAACTGCTCACATCAGCAACACCGGGCGTGCCCAACAACTGTCTTCGGATGATCCAGTCCTGGATGGTGCGCAATTCTGTGAGGTCAAACTTATCCTCATAGCCTTTTTTAGGGCGAACAATATACTGATAGATTTCACCAAGTCCGGTGGTAACCGGTGCCAGCTCGGGAGTTCCCGCCTCTTTGGGGATTTCGTCCCTGACCAACAGCATCCGCTCACTCACCTGTTGCCTGGCCCAATAAATATCTTTGTCATCATCAAATACAACCGTAACAACGGAGAGACCAAATCTTGAAATAGACCTTATCTCTTTGATGTCTGATATGTTGGAAGATGCCTGTTCGATAGGGAAAGTAATCAATCGTTCCACCTCAAGAGAACCCAGGGTGGGTGATACTGTAATGACCTGAACCTGATTAGACGTAATGTCTGGGAGGGCATCAACAGGAAGCTTGAACAACTCTATGGCGCCCCAAATGATCCATCCCAATGTAAATAATCCTATGATGAGCTTGTTCCTGATGGAAAAGCGGATGATTGCATTCAACATGATTTTTGATTATTTTAATGAACTGGTACCTAAACAATCAGGTTTCCGCAATACTCAAAAATGAACTTTTTCACCTTTTGAAGGTAAGATTTTCAGTGAAAATCTACTGTACTATTTGCAGCATTGCTGCTTAGAAAACAGGACCCTCAGGCACTTGACAACAATTTTGATGAGATTACTCATTTTTCTTATGCTTTATGGCATTGAGAAAACTGCGTTCATAGCTGATGGATAAAGAAGAAGTGCCCATCCTGTAGGCTCCACCACTGATTTGAAAACGATAGCCGACATTGATTTTTGCATTGCTGTTCACAATGAGCTGTATGGCTGGGGCAAGGTCGGTAAAGGCATAATCCCTGTCGAGGCCACTGGAACCAATCAACTCCAGATAAATATTGAAGTTCGTCTGCTCATAGCTCTTGTATTTTCTGGGGAGAAGTAAATACCCTGTGGAAAGACTGTAGTTAAACGACCGGTAACCATAAAAAGTCTGTCCACCAAAGTCTTTCCACCGGTCTGGATGCAATACCTCCACCAGGGAGCCAGTGCCGGAAATGGCAAGCTTGTGCAGCAACTGTGTCAGGATCACCCCCCCCTGAATGGCGGTCTGGTCTCCATCCGCAGTAATCTCCGCATATTGCAAGTCGTTTTTACTGAAAACACCTTTAACATAGGCTGCTGCCCTGAAATGCCTGTGAATGTCATCAATAGACAATACCCTCAGTTTTGCATAAATAGAAGCAGATTCAAACCGCAGCTTTTGGTCTGGGTATTTGTTGTACATATTACCGAGGCTTAGTGCCGGCCTGAGCATGAGGAATTTACCCAATCCTATGGATGATTCCGCCATTTGCCTGGATGTTGTATGTTTATGCCCAAGTGTAGATTCCCCCATCCACTTGCCCGCATATTTAAAAGACAAGGACTTTGCAGGAACATTGGAAGCCGGCTCACTGTACACATAAAGTTCCTGGGCATTAAGGTTAAAGCAAAACATTGCCAGGATGATAAAAATAAGCGCTATGCGCAACTTGGAAGGCATCATAACGTAATATGAAAAATTCCCACTGCTCCCCCTATTCCTTCGGGCATGACGCAGGGAGTGGATTTACTGAACTGATAACAAGAAACTTTTGATCCTGCGGTCTGTTTCTTAAACGCTTTGGCGGATAAAAACTTTTGGTCAATTACCCTTATCTCAACACTGGATGGCGATTGCTGGGCTTTGACACCAATAAAGTGGAAAACGTTGTCCCCTATTTTGACCTTTTTATCATGCCCAATGGCTAAACCGGCCTGATCTACCTTCAACAAAAGCCTTGAAACAGAGAAACCGGCATCTTCCACTTTCTTCCGTATTGCATTGATGTCCAGTGTAGTTCCAGGCTTGAAAACGATCAAGAAAGATGAAGTTTCAAGATCTGTATCGACGCTGTCAATAAAACCCAGAGAAGTCAGGTTGGTATAAATGGATTTTGCACAAAGGGCACAGGTCAGGCCGCTGGCCTGCAGACTGGCCTTGCTGATTTGTGAAAATGAAATATTTGACCACAGGAGCATACCCATGATCATGCTTACTATTTTAGTCATGATGGTTGAAATAAGGACCCGAATATTAAAATCGGGTCCATTGATGATTGGTTATTTTTTGCAGCACTCCTTGCCCTTCTCACATTTTCCATCTTTGCAGCAAGCCTTGTCTTTTTCACATTTTCCATCCTTGCAGCAGTCCATCTTGTGGTCACAGTTTTCCATGCCGCAGCATTCTTTTTTTGCACCATCTTTGACCACAACAGCTGCAGCTTTTCTTTCGTATTGGCAGCAACCATGGAGCTTGTTGTAAACTTCCGTTGGTGCGGTAACATCCTGTGTATCGTAACCGGATGCTGCAACAGCCTCCTGAATGGCCTTGGCATCAGTCTTCTTTGGCTTGTAAGAAACATTGAGTATTTTGGTTTCTTCACTCCAGCTTGCGGTTGAAGCACCGGCCTTTATTGCAGCAGTTTCAATGACTTTTTTACACATGCCGCAGTTTCCCCAAACCTTGATTTCCTCTGATTTTTGGGCAAACATTGAGGTGGAGAACAATAACGCGAACAGGAGTATTGAAAATGATATTTTAGTATTCATTTTGATTGATTTTTGATAGATAAGAATAAAGTAATATGACCAATGAAGTTGTTGAGCAGTGAAATACTACTCAAAAAGAACTCAAATCCTGAAATTGCAGTTCAGGAGATAGGGAGGAGGCTTAATAAACTGCCTATGGAAAAAACTTTTTGTATTGGGCGTTTTACAAGTAAACGAACTGTTATAATGGTCAAAAAAGAGGACGGATGAAAATGCTGGACTGAAATCAAAACCAGCAATCACTTGGCTCTCAAGAACAGAATTGTCAATTTTAATTACCTGTGGAAGATCGTGACAACATCCCTCATCCTCCATTCCGCAAAATTCACATCCATGGCTGTCGCGCTCTCCAAAAGATACTGCAGCCAAATCTCCCATACAATAATGTGCACTGATTACAGTTCCACTGCTGGCGGCAGTGTAAACCATGAGCAACAGTATGGAGAGGATTTTTTTCACTATACAAAATTAACAACAAAAATCTATTCAGGTTGAAACGGGTAGCATTTTAACATAAAAACAATTAATTCACAAAATTCCAAAAAATCCCCAACCGGAATACCATGCCTGGGTTGGGATAATTGGGCGCTGAAAGGTTGTTTTCCTTGAAACCAAAACCATATTTCAACGTAGCCGTATTCAGGTTTTCTAACCTAAGATAGGCTGTGAAACTTCTGATCCTGAAATGGGTGAAGCCAGTAATGTCTGGCCTTGGAGACAATTTACGCTGGTCCTGATAAAAGAACTGCCCTGTCAGGGGTGAATACCCATCTGCAAAATATGCACTGACATACCGCAAATCAATACCAGAGGCAATCACGAGATTGCGAAAAGGTCTTGCCTCGTAAGACAACCTATTCCTGGTATAGAGCAGCGGCAAATGAATGGGAGCAGCACCTGCCTTGGTTTGAACATGAAGATCAAGGTACCATTTCCATCTTTTACCCAAAGCAGTTTCCCGGCTGATACCAGCCCGAACAAAATTGAACAATGGTGCGTACTGTGCCACTGTTTTGTAATCCTTGAAATAGGTGTAATTGGACTGGAGAAAATAACTGAAGGTTAGCCTTGCCTTTAACCGATTCAGAAAGAGACCAGCATTGATGGCTGTTACATTTTCATCATTGAAACTGGATGTCCTGACAACAGGAAAAGCAGTTTTTCTGGCATAGAGGTAAGAAGGAGAACGATTGATGTTTTGAAACCCAAGTTCCAAGGACCCCAATGGGCCAAGTTTTGTCTGGAGGTTGGCCTGCACATTGTAATTGCCTGCATCCCTGCCAACAGCATAAAACTCACCATACAAGAGCATATCCCATTTTTTATTGCGGGTCCGGTTCCTGTATTCGCCATGCAACATCAGGTTACCAAAAACATCCCGCAATGAATCCGGAGAGGAGGAAAATTGTTGTAGGGTGATGCCCGCTTTTAAAAACTGTAAAGGGTTTTTTGAATCGGGAAATTGAATGATGGAAAAATCATTTTTCAAGACCGACCAATTGCTGTTGAGGTCCACCGTATCTGGAACATTGGCAAACCCATAACTGGTCTTGTAAAAACTTTCTGCATTGCGCGCCTGCACATCCAAAAAATGATAGGCATAACCACTGGATTGAACCGTATGTTCCACCCGGAACTTGGGATAGAAAAAACGCACTACAGTTGAATCTGTCACTACAGAATCTTTGATCCCAAAATCATACTGTTGTCTGAGCAGGAGGTGTTTGTCTGTGTACCGGTTGCCAGTGATCAATTTGACATTGAAGAAATTCCTGGAAGAATAGGCAGCAGAGGCAAGATTGGTTGGGATATTGAACCTGTCATCGTAAGCAGGATTTTGATTCACCAGCAAGGTTTCATCTGTAATACCACCGTTTTCTGCGGTTTGCAATGCGTTCGACAACAGGATCAGGTAAGCATGGTAGCGCTTGCTTTTTGAAGTATAATCTGAATTGAACCGGATGTTGTTGTGGTTGGTATTCTGGGAATTGAATGTGCCAGGTGCATTGACCAACCTGTATTCCAGCACAAAGTTCCAATCGGGCATCACATTCTGTGTATGCAAAATACTGATCTGCTGCTCTGCCTTGCTCCCCACCAGATAGCCCAATTCGGTAAAGGGCTTGGTGGTATTCATGAACCGCGTATCCGAAATCTTCAAGGCAAATGGATCGAGTGCATGAAAACCGGCATCCCAGCCAGGCATTCTCATCGGAGAGAATAGAATAGGCCTTGTAGCATTGCCATTGTGACCTATATTGATGAGGTCTGCCTTGAGGGGAACCCTCCGAAAAAAATCAGTGATAGAGGAATCAAAAACATAGTAACGGGCTGTATCAAGGTATCGAAAACGAACATTTACAGAATCATCTGAGAACTTGCGTTTTTCAAAACTAAGGGAATCACTTCCACCCCCACCGCCGCTTCC
>CANEWJ010000129.1 GCA_947442625.1 Chitinophagaceae bacterium | reverse complement strand
TTAGAATCGTATTTCAAGCACCGAGGTTTAATGCTGAAGGAATCAAAACAAAAAATGCCATTTTTAAAGAGGTTTTTTTGAATGGATTTCTTATTCATGAAAATCAGGAAGTCACTGGACCCACCCAAGGGAGTGCGTTTAATGATGAGAAACCCATGGGGCCGTTTATGATTCAGGGTGATCATGGAGCAGTTGCTTTTAGAAATATACAATACAAGTTGTATGAACAAAACAAAGTTTCTTTTAACAGCGTAAGAATGAAAGAGTTTGAAAACTCAGCCAAATTTATACCTGATTATAATATGCTTGAAAAGTTGCGTGAAATTAGTACGGATACCGTATCGGCCGATATGGTGACTGGTAGAGACTCACAGAAATTATTGGTTTATAATGGTTTAATGAACGTCCCCAATACTGGCGATTATCTTTTCGAGATGAAAATAAATGGCGGAGGTGGCGCACTTTTGTTGAAAACCGATACCATTGTTAATTTAAATGGAGATTTCAAAAATGAAGAACCAGCATTCAAACTTGTAACTTTACAAAAGGGTTTTATCCCGTTCACGTTGATATACAACAAGCATCAAAAATTTCGCCTGGGATTTAGCTTATTCGTTGAAGGGCCAGGGATAGCCCGGCATCAATTGCATACTGCGCCTCCTGTAAATATCGCTCCTGTTAAAAGAATAGACAGTGCATTTGTAATTGATGCTTCCAACGAAACTGTCCTGCAAAGAGGTTTCCTGATGCATAAAAAGATTAAAAGAACCCATACTATATCCGTTGGTTCTCCCAAAAATATACACTATTCTTTCGATCTGGCTTTTGGTTCACTCATTCAAGTATGGGGAGGAAAATTTCTTGAGGTATCCGAGATGTGGGCAGGCAGAGGAATACAGCAACTTGGCGTTCCATTAGGATTACCCGTTTCTATGCATGGAGATCCGGATTTTGCTTTTCTGGAAAATAAAAATTCCAACTGGCCAGATAGCATACCCTCAAGCACTGCCTTTAAACAGTTGGGCTACGAACTGGATAATTACGGGAATCCGACATTTTCCACACAATTGAATGGCACTTTGATTACGAACAGCTTTGTTCCTATCGATTCTTTGAGAAGATTGAAACGAATTATTTCAACGAAATCTAGTAAAGAAATCTGGCATAAATTAGGGGATGGCAGTATAATCGAAAAGTTAGCAAATGGTGTCTATGCAATTGATGACAGAAACTATTTTATAGACTTTTCGACTGATAATAATAATAGTCCTGTAATCAGAAAATCATCTGGGAAAGATGAGCTTTTGATAAAAATACCTGCGGGAAATCAGAAAATCACTTACACAATTACCTGGTAATCCAAAAAATATGAACAGAGTAAATACAATTGTCAAAAAATCTTTACTGACAGCAATCCTATTCAGCACAGTACAATTTGTTAATGCGCAATCACTTGCAGAAATTATCAAGAAAGAATCTGTGTACTACAAAATTGTTGATGTCCCGATTCCACAGCATATTAAATTGGAAGTGGGGGGATTAGCACTCACCGATGATGACAAATTAGGCGTCTCAACCCGCAGGGGTGAAGTATGGGTAATCGATAAGCCGTACAGTTTAAATCCTTCATATAACCGATATGCACATGGGCTGCATGAGGCACTTGGATTAGCGTATAAAGACAAAGGGTTTTATCTCGCTCAGAGAGCAGAATTGACACGTCTCGAAGATAAAAACGGTGACGGTAAAGCTGATGTCTATAAGACCATATATTCCTGGCCTTTATCTGGGAACTATCATGAATATTCTTTTGGACCTAAATTTATGTCCAACGGAGATATGCTTGTAACACTTAATCTCGGATGGGAAGGAAGAGGTGTGAGTTTGGTTAAATGGAGAGGTTGGCTGTTAAAGATTACACCTCAAGGGGTAATGACACCCATTGCTACAGGGTTAAGATCTCCTTCAGGTTTTGTAATCAATGATAAAGACGCTGCTTTTTATACTGAAAACCAGGGTGACTGGGTTGGTTCT
Source organism: Chitinophagaceae bacterium (assembly GCA_947442625.1). Lineage (GTDB taxonomy): Bacteria > Bacteroidota > Bacteroidia > Chitinophagales > Chitinophagaceae > Pollutibacter. Next base: position 5,138 of record CANEWJ010000129.1, on the reverse strand, counting down.
GGTAGAATGACACATTTGGAGTCTGGTGATTTTGCAGGGAATACTGCAGGCTTGCGCTGGACAGATGATCCAAAATCGCCGTTAAAATTGAAGCCTACCGATGTCGAAATTAAATCTGGATTGAGCATATATGAATATGCAAAAAAGATACCGGAAATCAAACCCCCTGCTATATGGTTTCCTCATGCCATTCTTGGGATTTCAACCTCCGATATATTAATAGACAACACAGCTGGTAAATTTGGTCCCTTTGATGGGCAATGGTTTGTTGGCGACCAAGGCCATAGCAAAATCATGCGTGTATTTATGGAAAAAGTGAACGGGGTATACCAGGGCGCAGCATTTCCATTCGTTGAAGGATTTTCTTCCGGCATTCTGAGAATGATCTGGGGTAACGATGTAAGCATGTTTGTTGGAATGACAAGCCGCGGATGGTCTTCTACAGGAAAAGAGGAGTTTGGTCTTCAGCGTTTGGTATGGACAGGTAAAACACCTTTTGAAATTAAAACCATAAAAGCACAGAGTGATGGTTTTTTAGTTGAGTTTACCAAGCCAGTCAATAAACAATTGGCAGCAGAATCATCTTCTTATACGGTTACATCATTTAACTATAATTATCATAGTTCTTATGGTAGTGATATTGTAGATCAGAAGCCTGCAATGGTTCATTCGGTCAAGGTGTCGGATGACGGCTTATCTGCTAAACTCACTGTTAGTGGTATGAGATTAGGCTTTATACATCAATTAAAGGCTGAGGGTATCCAATCGCAGATGGGAGAACCACTGCTTCATAATACCGGTTTTTATACATTGAACCAAGTTCCTGGCGGAGTTTTAAAAATTGCTAATGAGCATAAAATGTCAATGTCTGGAAAGATGTCGAATCAACCCAAAAGGGTAAATCATATGCCGGTTAACTGGACCAATGGACCTGATAAAAAGTTTGTAGTTGGAACAATTCCAGGACTGAAATTTGATTTTAAGGAGATAGAAGTGGCTCCTGGGGCTAAGGTGCAGATTACTTTTGTTAACAATGATGACATGTTACACAATCTTGTTATTTTGCAACCTGATTTGGAAAATGCTGATAAAGTAGGTCAGATGGCTATGGAGCTCGGATTAAATGGTGCAGATTTGAATTATGTACCCAACTCAGATCTGGTATTGTTCCACACAGGAATTGTACAACCTGAAAAATCAGAATCAATTTATTTCGTGGCTCCAAGAAAAAGCGGTGAATATTGGGTATTGTGTACTTTTCCTGGACATTCATTTACCATGAGAGCCAAATTAATTGTAAAGTAATCTTAAATGATTTTAAGGGAATAGTCATCATTGCGATGCTCATTTCATCAGGTACGATTTTTTCGTTGTCTGGCTGTTATCCTCCGCTTGTTTGTTCAGGCGATCGCTTTCTATGGCAGGGACAGCCTTATTAAGGCATTATAGAAAGATATTCTGTTTACTAGGCCATACCGTTATCAAAACAGAAAAATAAAACAACCTTGAAATAATGAAGCAAACAGTGAAGTTAAAGTGGTTCAAGATTCAATCTTTAGCGATTCTATTCATCCTTTGCACACTTAACCTTAATGCTCAAAAAGCAGCTATCAAATTACGATGGGTTGATGTAAAAGAGTTATGTATAGAAGGGAAAGGGTGGACAGATACAAAACAATTTTTCGATCGATTACCTGCCAAAGCCCAAGGTGTAGTGAGACCCTCAATTTGGGAATTACAACACGATGCAGCTGGAATAGTGGTTCGATTTGTAACCAATGGAACGAGTATAGCAGCGCGATGGACATTAACGAAAAGCAAACTTAGTATACCCAATGTATCGGCTAGTGGAGTAAGCGGATTAGATTTATATGTTCGTGAGAATGGCAAATGGGGTTGGTTTGGAGCAGCAAGACCTGACGAAATTACCAATGAGAAAAATTTAACGACAGGCTTATCTTCTAAAGATCGTGAGTGCTTGCTTTATCTACCGTTGCGAAATGGTATCGAAAAGTTAGAGATAGGAATACCTGAAGATGCATCTTTTTCATTACCCCCAGAACGTCCTATCGGGATGAAGCCAATTGTATTTTATGGTACATCTATTGTTCAAGGAGTTGCAGCTTCTAGACCCGGGATGACTTATCCAGCCTTGATCTGCAGGCATCTTGATTGCCCCATGATCAATTTAGGTTTTGCTGGTAATGCAGTCTGTGAACCAGAAATGGCTTCACTTTTAGCGGAGCTCGATCCAGCTGTTTATGTCATCGATCCACTTCCCAATATGACTGCTCAGATGGTCAAGGAACGAACAGGCAATCTTATTGCAACCATTCGGGAGGCCCATCCACAAACGCCCATTATAATGGTCGAGAACACCGAGATGGGTGATGCTCCAACAAATCCCAATCGCCGAAATGGGTATGCAGCTGCAAACCTTGAATTGCGTGAGATCTATGAGCAGCGACTAAAAGAGGGCGATCGAAAATTATATTATATCCATGGGGATAAATTACTGGGAACTGATGGCGAAGGAACGGTGGATCGCGTTCACCCTACGGACCTAGGCTTTATGCGGATGATAAAAATCATTGAACCAGTTGTCAAGAGGGCATTAAAAAGAAACTAATTCTCAATCATATAACTTAGTGAGCGATGAAGAATATTTTAACTGGAATGAGTCTGATCATGATGGGCTTTGCATCGAGCGAAGCAGAGGTCCTTCCGCCTAAATCGCCACCGAATATTATCATTATCTTAGCGGATGATCTGGGTTATGGCGACCTAAACTGTTACGGAGCCACTCGTTATAACACACCGAATCTCGATAAACTTGCTTCCGGTGGGGTACGATTTACAAATTTTTATGTCTCGCAAGCTGTTTGTAGTGCATCAAGGGCTGCACTGCTAACCGGTTGTTACTCCAATAGGGTTGGCATTGCTGGTGCACTGACGCCCAATTCGAATATTGGGCTTAATCCAGATGAAGAGATCATCCCTGAGATCCTTAAAAAGAGAGGTTATGCTAGCGCGATATTCGGGAAATGGCATCTTGGCGATAATCAAAAATTTCTTCCTCAACAGCAAGGGTTCGATGAGTATTTTGGATTGCCATATTCAAATGATATGTGGGGATATACCATACAAGGAGTTCATAAAAATTTGAATTATCCGCCCCTTATGCTTATCGAAGGAAGCACTCCGGTTCAAGAGATCAAAACCATGGACCAGCAGGCCCAGTTAACAACCAAGTATACTGAACATGCGGTGGCCTTTATCGAAAAGCATAAGAAACAGCCCTTTTTCCTCTATATGCCACAATCTATGCCGCATGTGCCTATTGCTGCATCAGAGAAATTCAAAGGAAAAAGTGAGCAAGGGGTTTTTGGTGATGTCTTAATGGAAATCGATTGGTCTGTCGGCGAAGTGATGAAAGCACTAGAGAAAAATGGATTAACAAACAATACCCTAATCATCTTTACCTCAGACAATGGACCATGGCTTAATTATGGCAACCATGCAGGATCAGCTGGTGGATTGCGTGAAGGGAAAGGGACTAGCTGGGATGGCGGACAGAAAGTGCCTTGTATCATGAGATGGCCAGGACAAATACCTGCGGGTACCGTATGCAATCGTATCGCCTCAACCATTGATATTTTACCGACATTGGCCACGATTACAAAAGCTTCAATGCCTACAAAAAAGATTGATGGCGTTAATATCTTACCCCTGATGAAAGGAGATAAAGAGGCCAACCCACGTGAAGTCTTCTTGTACTATTTTCATGCAGGCTGGCTGGAAGGGGTGCGGAAAAATCAGTGGAAGTTGGTTCTTCCGCATAAATCACAAACCTACGAAGGTGTAATTCCTGGTAAAGATGGTTCCGGTGGACCCGCCCGACAAGGTGTTATGGTGCCTTTAGCGCTGTATGATCTTCGCAGGGATCCGGGAGAACGGTATGATGTGCAAGCGCAAAACCCTGAAGTAGTAGCCGAACTATTAAAAATTGCAGACGAGGCACGCAAAGAGTTAGGTGATGGTATATATGACATCAAAGGAGCAAATGTCAGGGAGCCAGGGAAGGTGAAATAATCGACAGCATGCTTTATGGCATGATAAGCCTGATAGTGAATAGACTCAAGCCTTGCCGCACCGAGATGGAAGAATTAGAGCGTTACCCAATCACATTTAATTAAAACAGCGATTAAAAATGAACGATATCTTCAAACGATTAGCCCTTGGATTTTTGCTAATTTCCTCATTAGAAAGTATTGGCCAAGCATTTTCGAAGTCTACAAAGCCGAATATTTTATTTATTCTGGCCGATGATCAGACTTTTGAAACATTAGGGGCATTAAATAATCCTGAGATCCACACGCCAAATCTTGATAAACTAATCAAGCAAGGGACCTGCTTTATGCAAGCCTATATTCAAGGTTCATGGCAACCAGCGGTGTGTGTGGCAAGTCGAGCCTCATTAATTACAGGTAGTTATGTTTGGAAGGCGGCCCAATATTCGGAGAAGGCAAACAACGCTAATAAGAATGCACCAAAGAATATGCCTAAGTATACCGTTAAGAGAACCACTCCAGCTGGCTATTGGCCTACTTATATGAAAGCTGCGGGTTACGAAACGTACATGGCCGGGAAATGGCATATTGAAAAGAAGCCTGAGACACTTTTCGACCATCTGGGTACAGTAAGAGGCGGTATGCCTATGCAATCAGAAGAGTGTTACGATAGAAAATTTATCGAAAAAACCCCCGATAACTGGAAGCCTTATGATACATCTTTTGGTGGCCATTGGCAAGGGGGAAAACATTTGAGTGAAGTACTTTGTGATGAAACCATAGGATTCCTCGAGCAGTCGAAGAAGAGTAAGAATCCCTTTTTTATGTATATCGCATTTAGTGCACCACACGATCCACGTCAATCGCCTAAGAAGTATGTAGATATGTATGGGCTCGATAAAATTTCAATACCCAAAAGTTACCTGCCATCCTATCCGTATTGTGAAGAGATTGGCGCTGGAAAAAGTTTGCGCGATGAACGACTGGCACCTTTCCCGCGATCGGAATATGCTGTAAAAGTTACGCGACAAGAGTATTATGCAATTGTATCCCATCTGGATGATCAGA
>CANEWJ010000128.1 GCA_947442625.1 Chitinophagaceae bacterium | reverse complement strand
CTTTACTGAACTGCTCAGGCTTTTGCGCAAGGAACTGGGCAAAAAAAGTACCATCACGTTTGCAGCAGGCGGATTTCAGAAATTCATAGAACAATCAGTAGATTGGAAATCAGTCATGCCAATTGTTGATTACGTGAACCTGATGACCTACGATCTGGTTGGAGGATATTCTACTGTAACAGGCCACCACACTGCATTGTACAGCACTTCAACACAAAAGGAATCAACCGACAATTGCGTGAGCAATTTGCTCAAGATGGGTGTCCCCTCAAAAAAAATGATCCTGGGGGCAGCTTTTTATGCGCGCACATGGGAAGGGGTTTCGCCAGAAAACAATGGCCTTTACCAAAAGGGGACCTTTAAATATTTCATAGGATACAATCAATTTCCTACACGGATATCTGAAAACAGCGGCTACAAGATGTTTTGGGATGAAACGGCACAAGCGCCCTATGGCTACAATGCCAAAGACAAATCATTCGCCACTTTCGACAACAAAAAATCGATTGAAGCCAAAACAAACTATGTATTGCAGAAGAAATTGGGAGGCATCATGTTTTGGCAATTGGGGCATGATACAGCCAATGATGGGCTGGTTGAAACCATCAACAAGACACTGAAAGACAAATAAGAGAATTTGCTATTCGATGGATTATTTCCTCGCAATAAATTTATAACAGTGAACCTGCCTACTTAATAGGCGTACAGTGTTCAGCAAGAATCCTGACTTTCCCTTTGTGCTTGACAATCGTTACGCTGCAGCGTTGCTTGTCATTGAATTGTTCCCCGTGATAGAATCCTTTTCCTTTCCAGATGGTGTTTACAACGGCGGTATTCCCCTCAATTTGAAGGGTGAGGTGTTCGCGGTCCATGGTTTGCAATTGATATACATCGGATCCTGCGGTTGCAATGATGTTTTTGCGGTCAAAGGGTTTCCCAGACTGGGTATAATACACATAGTGTTCCGATAAAACAGAATCTACCAGATTGGAATTTTTCTTTTCCCAGCCCTGATCAAATTTATCCAATACCGCATAGACCTCCTTTTCGGTCAACTCTTTTTCCTTTTGAAGACAACCGAGCAATAAAACTGAAACTGTAATAAAAAATACTGCTTTTTTCATCTTGGATGGAGTTGATTGAATATACAAAAAAAGAGTAACATCAGTCTAGTTCAACAATGGCTTCAACTGTTTTCCAATAAGCCCAATGCATTCCTTTATTGTTGAATGGGGGAGCTCTGCTGTATCGAGCTGAAAAGTCACCCTTGAAATCCCGCCCAAAGCCTCAGCGTGGCGAAGAATTTTTGCAGCCACATCTTCTGCACTGCCCACCAACAAGGCACCCCGCGGTCCTGCCTGCGCTTCAAAATGAGCCCTGGTTGTAGGCGGCCAGCCCCTCTCCTTTCCAATCTTGGTCATGGCAGCAGCATAGCCTGGATAAAATTGTTCAAATGCTTTTTCAGTGGATTCACCCACATAGCCCAATGAATGCAAACCAACCTTCAACTGCTCAGGCGCATGGCCGGCCCTTTTCCCCGCCTCACGATACAAATCAACCAATGGCCTGAAACGATGTGTCTCCCCACCGATGATGGCCACCATCAATGGAAGGCCCAGTGTACCTGCTCTTACAAAAGATTCAGGTGTACCGCCTACACCCAGCCAAATGGGAAAAGGATCCTGCAGTGGTCTTGGGTAAATTGCCTGGCTCCTGAGTGCTAGGCGAAATTTCCCGGACCAGGTGATGGTTTCATTGTCCCTTATTTTCAACAACAGGTCAAGCTTTTCAATGAACAAGGCATCATAATCATTCAGGTCCAGGCCAAACAAAGGATATGCATCAATGAAGGATCCCCTACCTGCTACCATCTCAGCCCTTCCCCCTGAAATCAAGTCCAGTGTTGCATGCTGTTGGAAGACACGCACAGGATCCGCAGCACTCAAAACAGTGACCGCAGTTCCGAGCCTGATATTTTTTGTTTGAGCAGCTGCCGCAGCAAGAATCAGCGTGGGAGCGGAATCAAGAAATCCCTTCCTGTGGTGCTCTCCAATACCAAAATAATCAATCCCCACTTGGTCAGCAAACGCAATCCTGTCCAACAACTGCTCCATGGAAAGCGCATCGCTGATGGCATTCTCTTCATTGCCACTCATCATGGCGGCAAAACTGTCAATTCCTATTTCCATAATTCGACTTGAGCCAAGAACTGGCCATTTTGTATAAGGCACAAAGGTAGAATTAACAAGGTTTAGCCCTATCTTTAAAGGGATATATTTCAGTGATTATTGCAGAAATAATCTTTTGTAGCACAAACCCTTTGCATGAAAAAAATTCAGCTCCTCGGGATCCTTTTAAGCTTTTGCCTGTCCCTATCAGCGCAAAAACAGCCCAACGTAATCATCATCTACGCTGATGACCTCGGTTATGGAGACCTGGGTTGCTATGGTGCAACCAAGATCAAAACACCCAACATGGACCGGCTTGCAAAAAGAGGCATCAGGTTCACCAATGGGCATGCCACTTCCGCAAGCTGTACGCCTTCGCGGTATGCATTGATGACGGGACAATACCCCTGGAGAAAAACAGGTACAGGCATCTTGCCCGGCGATGCGGCACTGATCATCCCTACAGACAAAATGAGCCTGGCCTCCTTGTTCAAGCAGTCCGCCTACAAGACAGCCCTGGTGGGCAAATGGCATTTGGGGCTTGGGAATGAGGTGCAAAAAAATTGGAACGCTGAAATCAAACCCGGCCCCAATGAAGTAGGCTTCGACTATTCATTCATCTTCCCTGCTACAGCTGATCGTGTACCAACGGTTTTTGTAGAGAACCATCATGTAGTGGCCGCTGACCCCAATGATCCGATTCAAGTGGATTATAAAAAGAAAATCGGCAATGACCCTACAGGATTGGAGAATCCTGAGCTGCTTAAATTGAAAGCCTCGCCGAACCACGGCCACAACAATACCATTGTCAATGGCATTGGCAGGATTGGTTTCATGACCGGTGGAACAAAGGCAAGGTGGACCGATGAAGAACTGCCACTGACCTTCTTGTCAAAGTCTCTTGGGTTCATCGAGGAAAACAAGACAAAACCTTTCTTCATTTTTTATTCCCTGACGGAACCCCATGTTCCCCGCATGCCTTCCACCATGTTCAGAGGGAAAAGCGGACTGGGCTTGCGCGGAGATGCGATCCTGCAGATTGATTGGACGGTTGGTCAGGTGCTGAACAAGTTGCAACAGCTGGGCATTGACAAGAATACCATGATCATACTGACCAGTGACAACGGTCCTGTGCTGGACGATGGATATGATGATGAGGCCGTCACTGCATTGAATGGTCATACACCCTGGGGGCCACTCAGGGGTGGAAAATACAGCGCATTTGAAGCGGGCACGCGCGTACCTTTTCTTGTGAGCTGGCCTGCGATGATCAAACCAGGCGTATCTGATGCCATGGTATCACAGCTTGATTTTATTGCCTCATTTGCTTCCATGCTCAAAACCAAGGTTCCTGCAGATGATGCGACAGACAGCGAAAACCTGCTTGATGCCTTGATGGGAAAATCACAGCAGGGAAGAAAGGCCATGGTCAAGCAGGGCTTGCGTACGCTTTCCGTAACCAATGGAGAATGGAAATACATTGAGCCCAGCAAAGAACCAGCCATTGCGGCACTCACCAACATTGAATTGGGAAACAGCCCGTCAGCACAACTCTATAACCTGAAATCGGATATTGGAGAAAAGAAAAACCTGGCTGTCGAATATCCTGAAAAGGCGAAAGAAATGGCAGAACTGTTGCGAACAACAAAAAACAACGGATACAGCGGAAACCCTTTGTTTGCCGGCTGGTACGCTGATCCCGAAGCAACCATCTTCGATAAAAAATATTGGATCTATCCCACTTATTCTGCCCCTTATGAAAAACAGGTCTACATGGATGCGTTTTCATCCACAGATTTGTTGACCTGGAAAAAACATCCTCGCATCATTGATACCAACAGCATTCAATGGGCGAAGAAAGCGATGTGGGCACCTTCCATCATCAAAAAAGAAAATAAATATTTCCTTTTTTTTGCCACAAACGATATTCAAAACGACAATGAAAAAGGAGGGATTGGCGTTGCGGTTGCCGATGCCCCTTCAGGTCCATTCAAAGACCATATCGGTAAACCCCTGATTGACAAGTTTCACAACGGCGCTCAACCCATTGACCAGTTCGTTTTCCAAGACAACGGGAAATACTATATGTATTATGGCGGATGGAGACATTGCAACATTGTGCAGCTCAACAAAGCATTGAATGGATTCCTTCCATTTGAAGATGACAAGACTTTCAAGGAAATCACACCAGAAGGATATGTGGAAGGCCCCTTTGTGTTCAAACGAAATGGGAAGTATTATTTCATGTGGTCAGAAGGTGGGTGGACAGGCCCAGATTACAGTGTTGCCTATGCGATGGCAGATTCACCCGCCGGACCTTTCAAACGAATTGGGAAAATCCTGCAACAAGACCCAACCATTGCAACAGGAGCAGGACACCATTCTGTTATCTCTATCCCTGAAAAAGACCAATACTACATTGTTTACCACCGTCGTCCTTTGAATGAAAAAGACAGGAATTCCAGGGAAACCTGTATGGAAGAAATGCGATTTGATAACAATGGATTGATTGTTCCTGTCAAAATAACCAGGGAAGGGGTAAAAAAACAACACCTTTAAACCCAATAGTATGGAGGATATCAACCAACGTATTGAGGATTTGGAAAACAGCGTCAAACAATTGAATGCTGAACAAAGCACAACAACGGAAACATTGAACATTATCCTTGGTGAATTGCAATCATTGAAGGCATCGCTGCAAACAGTTGCGGCATCACCCCAGGCTGAAGTGCCTTTTGTTCGAAGATCAACTCCATTTGTTCCCCCTGTCAAAAAACAAGTACCTACCAACACTACCAATGTTCGGAAAGATCAGTTGGAAAACCTGATCGGCAGCAACATCATCAATAAAATAGGGATTCTCGTTACTGTTGTTGGTGTATTTATCGGTGCAAAATATGCCATCGAAAAAGAGCTCATCAGCGCGACCACAAGGATCATTCTCGGCTATGGCATTGCCGCAATATTGTGTTTTTTGGCCTATCGCCTTAAAGCCAAATACATCGACTACAGTGCGGTCTTGATGAGTGGATCAATCGCTATCATGTATTTTATTACCTATGTAGCACAGAGTATTTATCATCTATTTGCCCAGCCCGTTGCCTTTGGATTGATGCTTACCACGACTGTATTTGTTGTCAGCATGTCCATTTGGTACAACAGAAAAATCATTGCCCTGTTGGGGCAGGTGGGCGCTTATGCCATTCCCTTTTTGTTGAGCACAGGCAATGAAAACCTGCCGCTGTTATACGGTTACCTGTCTATCATCAACATCGGGCTCCTGTTCCTTTCCTTCAAGCGAGACTGGAAGCTGATTTACGAATTCGCATTTGGATTCAGCTGGTTCATTTTTATCTTCTCCTTTCTCAATGCCAAAGACATCGCTGCAGGATTTTCTTCCAATATCATTTTCCTGATTGTCAATTTTATCATTTTTTACACCGCATTTCTTGTCAACAAAATCATCAAAAAAGAATTGTATGCGTTGTCTGAGATCAGCATCCTGCTCATCAATGCAGTCGCTTTCTTCCTCTTGGGATATTACCTCATCAATACATCATTTGACAACAAACACTACCTCACCCTTTTTGCACTCGCCAATGCCCTTGTACACCTGGTGATCGGCGATAGGATCAGATGGCTGAAACTGGCAGATGAAACCGTAACCCTCTTCCTCCTGGGCCTCGGACTGGCATTCTTTACCGTATCAATCCCAATTCACTACAAGGGCAATACCATTACTGTCCTATGGGCTACAGAAGCATTCTTTTTATTCTACAAAGGCTACAAGAAAAAACGAGAGGCATACCTGGTCCTGTCAATTGCATTGTTGCTATTGACTTTGGGAAGTTTGTTCATCGATTGGAAACAGGATTATGCAACTGAAGCTTCCATTTCGATTGCCACAAAACCCTTTCTCAATAGCAATTTCCTGAGCTCCCTGTTTGTTTGCATTTGCATCGGGATCATCAGCAGGTTGTCCATCAACTATTTCAAGGGCGAGCAGGGTATTGTCAAATCAGTATTGACTGTAGCAGTACCACTTGCCTTTATCTTGCTCACCTATCTTGGTATTGTGCAGGAAATTAACCTTGCCTGGACAGTTTATCGGATTAACCATATATCCGATAAACTAAACAGTTTTTCCCTGCTGTCCCTGCAGGCATTCAGCATTGGATATCTCAGTCTTTGGCTATGGCTCAACTGGAAATATGTCAAGGAAAAGCATTTGGCAACCATACTGGCTATCGTGGGAGTTTATGCATTGTTCATTGCAACGATTGGAGGATTGACAGAAATTGGCATCCTGAGAGATCTTTACATCCAGCAGAAAAATGGAACCGCTTTATCGATGTTGGGCATCCGATACGGAAATCTCCTGCTCATAGCAGTGTTGCTTTGGGGTATCATATCCAACCTGAAAACATTTTTGCCTTCCCCCAACACAACTAAACTAAGCGCGCTTCTTTTCAATGCAACATTGCTGGTATTGATCTGCAATGAATTCATCCATTGGATGGATATTGGAGGATTTACCAATGAGTACAAACTCGGGCTCAGCATCATCTTTGCTGTATATGCACTTGCGATGATCATTACAGGCATCAGCAAAAAACTGAAACACATCCGGATGGGAGGAATCATCCTGTTCGGCATTACCCTTTGCAAAGTACTGTTCTACGACCTTTCAGCGCTATCCACCATCTCCAAAACCATTGTCCTGATTGTATTGGGAATTATCATGCTTATTGCATCATTCCTTTACAACAAATTCAAGGACTCCATTTTTGGAAACGAAGCGGAAACAATGGTTGACAATGGCTGATAGCACATTATCCTACAATGGTCCTGAAGGTAAGGTTGATCCTGGGGGAACTTATTTTTGTGGTGGGCGGAAGGCGGTGCAGCCAATGGGTTTGGGTTTCACCCTTCATGACAAGAAGGCTTCCATGTTCAAGGAATACATTGACCAGTTCTGCTGACTTTTTGTGTTTGAATGCAAATTTTCTTTCTGCGCCAAAACTGAGTGATGCAATGGCACCATTTTTCTTGAGGTCTTTTTCGCCATCGCTGTG
>CANEWJ010000127.1 GCA_947442625.1 Chitinophagaceae bacterium | reverse complement strand
CAGCAGCGAATCCCGCATTACCCAAAATGGTATACTCGTTGACACGATCACTGTAAATATTGTTGATCCAGTTCCTGGCATTCCTGATGTCTTCAAATGATTCCCCCAAGGGAACATAATCATCAAGGGGCTTTTCAAGAAAAGGTTTTTCGCAGGATGACAACAACAACAATGCAGCAGAAGCTGACAGCAGAAGCACTTGTTTGAAATTTATTTTTTGCATCGAATATACTTTTAGCTATTTCTTTTGATGTCTTGATTGCTATATGATTAGAGATTCAATTTGAATCCAACATTCACCACTTTCAACATGGGATAATCGTTCTGGATACCTGCTGAAGGACCTTCTGGATCTACCTCCGGAACAACACTCCATGTTGCAAGGTTGCTGCCATTTACAAAAATGGTACCCGTTTTCATGCCAAGCTTTTTGAGGGCGTTGTTGCTGAGGTTGTAGGCAATTTCCAGGCTCTTCAAACGGACAAAATTTCCATTTGTCAACCATAAAGTAGAGTTGCGGTAATTGTGGCTGTTGGCAACTGTGGTCAGGCGTGGCATGGTTGCAGTGGCTGCAGTAGCAGGCGTCCAACGGTTGTTGAGGATGTAGTCGGTTGGTCTTGCAGAAGACGGCAAAAACGACCTAAACACTTCGTAGTTGTGAAGGAAAAGGCTCCTGCTCTCTGAACCGGTAAACAGTGCATTGATTTCAAAATTCTTATACCTGAAACCAATCTCTGCAGAATAAAACACTTCAGGATTGAATGGCTTTCCAATAGCAACATCATCACGAAAATCTATAAGCCCATCCTTGTTCTGGTCAACATATTTTACATCGCCAGGCCTTAAGTTAGCCTCATAAGATGATTTTGCACTGGCGGCAATGTCTGCGGCATCTTTGAAGAAACCTGCGGCAATCAATCCAAAGGGTTGTCCAATGGGAAGGCCAGTCCTGACTTCCCAAGGATTGTCTTTGATGGCCTCAGCTTGATAGATAATTTTATTCTTGGTAAAGGTTGCCATCGTTTTGATATACCCACTCCAGTTTTTGCTGTATGGTTTTTGCAATTTCAGCACCACATCCGCACCCCTGTTATTGCTGATGCCCACATTGGTGAAGGGCACGGCAATACCGATGATGCTGCTGATATCCGCACGCCTTACTGGTGTGCCAGTTACATCTTCATTGAAAACCTCTACCGAACCGGAAACCACTTCCTTGAAGAAAGAGAAATCAATTCCAATATTGGTTTGCTTGTAGATCATCCAGGAGGCGTCTGGGTTACCCAGCGTTCCTTCTGACAGTCCAGAAACTGTTGTAGGCGTTACGCCAAAAGCCGGTGTTCCACCAGATACAACCTTTCCGTTTTCAAACGGAAACCTCAGACCTGCAAAATGGTCACTGCCCATTTCACCGTATGACCCACGGATTTTTAGCAGGTCAATCCATTTGGCACGGGCCAGTAATTTTTCCTTGGACAGAATCCATGATGCGCCTGCAGAAGGGAAAAAACCATTCTTTTTGCCTTGAGCGAAGTTGTCGCTTCCGCTATAAGAAGTGGCAACATCCAGGATATATTTTTCCTTGTAATTATAAGACACTACAGCAGAAAGATTCCTTCTCGAGAAAGGAAGGTCTGTTCCCGGTTCTTTCTGCCTGACCATGTAGGCCTTTGTTCTGACATTGAGTACATGATTTTTTGCAATGGTCTTGTCATAATCAATACCGCCTTCAAAAATATAACTGTGCCTCAGTGTTGAGCTTGTAACAGCAGGTTGCAAAACCATGTTGTTACCGTACTTGGTCAAAGGAAGGCTTGGTCCATTGTATGTAAATACAGCATAATCAGCCTTTTGTTGCAATGCAGGCCTGACAAAGGTGTTGAATGCGAATCCTACGTTTGCCCTAAGCCCCTTGGCAATAAAATCCAACTTCCTGAACACCCTGGCATTGCTCTCAGCGAAACGGTGATCCTGGTGCTGGTAACCAGTGCTTTTCAAATAGCCCACCGGATTGCGTTGAAATGCATTGGTACCGCCATAGCTTCCATCAGGATTGTTGATGGGAAACAGCCCTGGAGGGTAGGCTGAAATATTTCTCCAAAGGGTTGTAGTACTGAAGTCTGTATGGGGTTGCACCCGGCGCTCAAGCCTTACATTCACATCAAGTTGAACCAACGTATTCTTATCAATGTCTACGTCAATATTGGACCTGAAATTATAGCGGTGATAGCTCTGGCCCAGCCTGTAGTTTGGATTGGAATTGCCATACTTGAAAAGCCCTTCCTGGTTGGTTGTTCCAAGCATAATAAAATACCTGGCAGTATTGCTACCACCAGAAGCGGTAAGGTTGATGCGCTGTTGCATGGCAGTCTTGTTGAGCACTGCTCCGTACCAGTCTACATCTGGATACTTGTATGGATCGCTACCGCTTTTGTATCCATCAAGATGTGCCTGGGTGTACAACTGAGGGACCCCATCATTGGCAGATGCTTCCATGTGCAACATGGCATAGTCATAGGCCTTCAATGACTTGGGCATAAAGATCGGCGACTGAAAACCATTCTGCACCAATACCGAAATATTGTTTTGATTGGCAACCCCTCTTTTGGTTGTCACGTAGATGCTTTTTCTTCCTCCCCTGTTGCCATACAATGCATTAGAGATAGGATCTTTCAAAACATTGAGTGTGGCAATCTCAGCAGGCTCTAACTCGGCAAAATTCCTTTCATATCCATCTACAAGGGTATTGATGCCACCTCCATCGTTGAAAGAAGAGGTGCCCCTGATCAACAGGGTTGGATCTTCAAATCCAGGCTCTGCATCACTTTGAGAGACAAACAATCCTGATAACTTTCCTGCAACCGTATTTCGCAGGTTGATAAAAGGATTCTTCAAAAGATCTTCCTCTCCAATTGATGAAACAGATCCTGTCATCAACAACTTCTTTTTGGAATAAAACATCATGTTGACGTTCTTGTTCCACTCATTTACTGTAGACAACTTTACCTGTATTTTATTCCTGTCTGTCACAATATATTCTTGTGTTTCATACCCCATGGCAGTTACAACAAGCGTATCGCCATTGGTGATGCCATCAAGACTGAATATTCCGAACCTGTTCGTTGTGATGTCCTTGTTCAGAAACTTAGACTTGACGTTTGCTGTTTTCAATTGCTTACCGAACTTGTCCGTAACAAGTCCTCCAATTGTACCCTTATTTTCTTTTTGCGAAAATGCTGCAACAGATGATGTCAGCATAAGCAGCAGAAAGAGTTTGAATTTAGTATTCATAAAATTTTTAATTGCTTTTTTATGGATTAGTATCCAGGATTTTGAACCAGTTTTCCTTTGCTCTTATCAATCTCAGCTTGTGGGATTGGATAGAGATCCCAGTGGGGCAAGTACTTTCTTACCTGGAAGGCATACCGCGGAAACGAATATTTCTTGGTTGCATCATCATACAAAACCCTGAATCCCCACATGTTGCCTGAAAAATCTTTTGCTGCTGTTCTCCACCGGCGTGCATCGAAATTCCTGTGCTCTTCAAAAGCCAGTTCAACACCACGCTCATTTCTGATGCGCTTCACAAGTGAGTCTTTGCTGATGGTGTTGGCAATGGCAGGCATTGCTACCCCAACCCTTGCCCTGACCGTATTCACAGCAGCAAAAGCTGCAGCCTGTGTTGTTGTATTTGCTTCAGTCAATGCTTCAGCATAGTTGAGATAAAGTTCTGCCAACCTGATCAAAGGCCAGTTCCTGTTGGCTACAGCACCCGGGTCCATGAATTTTTTGAACACCATGCCTGTCCAGCTTCCATCAGATTGCTTGTTGCTGTAAGTAGACCTGCTGTCAGCACCACCGGGGCCCCACCATGGCGCATAATTAAATCCTCTGAAAAGCTCACCAGCCTGAATGACTGAAAGGCCCAAACGGGGATCCCTGTTCAGATAAGGGTTCGCTGGGTCATAACCGGAACCGGCATCGTAAATGGCCCTTCCCGTTGTTCTCATTTCATACTTGTCAATATGGTTCAGTGTTGGATTGGTTCCGCCATAAGCAAGGGATGGCATACCCTCATAGGTATCCAATGAGCAACCGCAGTTTTGGAATACAAACCAAATGATCTCGGAAGCACTTCTGGAAGCAGACGTAAACAATGTCTGATAGTTGTTGAACAATGCTGCACCGTATTTGGTTGCCGTATCAATTGCCTGCTTGTTGGCCAACGCTGCATCCTGCCATCTGGCAGTGAGCTTTGTAGGATTGTGCAATGGACTTGCGTAATAGAGCAGCAGTCTTCCTTTCAAGGCAACACTGATGGCCCGGTTCATCCGTCCAACGGTAGCAGCACTTCCAGGCGTGGGAGGGGGGAGGTATTTTGTGACCGTATCCAACTCGTTTTTGATGAACTGTACTGTTTCATCCACCGTTTTTCTTGGCTGATTGTAATCATCGGTATTACCAGACAATACCCCTGCGGTACTCATTACATTGGTAACCAATGGAACCCCACCATATCTCTTGAACAATTCAAAATAGTAAAATGCACGGAGGCCCCTGGCTTCCATTTTGGTTCGCAATATGGTTGCCGCATCAATGTCAGTAACCTTGTCTATATTTTCCAGGTACATGTTGCAACGGCGAATTCCCTGATAGGAAACATTCCAGACATCATCAGGATTGTAATACTGGTTGAATGTGCCATTGGTCACATTCCAGCTGCCCGTCCATATAAAACTGTTGGTTGCCTCATCCGTATAAGCGGCAAGGTATGATGTTCCGGACCTGTTTGATCCTACACGAATATTGAATCCACTGTAATTTTGGAGGTAGCCATATGCTGCGCCAAGGACTTTTTCTGCTTCAATCCAGGTTTTGAAAACAGCATCCTGAGTAAAAGCTGATGATACCGAAAAATCTGGAGCAAGAAAATCTTTCTTGCATGATGCATTAAGCAAGATGATACCCATCAAGCCAATAAACACTTTTTTATAATTAAACATGTATTTCATTGTGATTATAGTGTTTAGAAGGTTGTATAAATGGTGAAATTGTATGTCTGCAATTGAGGATACACATTGCCCGCAGAAGTCCTGATTTCAGGATCAAACCATTTGAAAGATGACCATGTGTAAATATTGGCAGCAGTAAGCGACAACCGCAATGCATCTACCCCTAAACGCTGAACAATTGTTTTTGAGAAATTATAACTCAGGGCAACATTCTTCAACCTTATATAAGAGGCATCCCTTACCCAGAAAGTTGAGTTCTGGAAATTGTTCTTGGCAGTTGATGAAGATTGTGTCAACCTGGGATAGGTTGCAGTAGCAGCTGTTGCAGGTGTCCAGCGACCCATGTGGTGGTCGGCCACCTTGGCACTGTTGTAAAACTCCCATCCGCCTTGTGAAGAAACAAGAAGACTGGTGTTGGTTACACCCTGGAACATCACATCGAGATCAAAGTTCTTGTATGAAATTCCATTGGTAATGGCATAGGTGATTTCGGGAAGATCCGGGTTGCCGATATTGCCCTGATCATATTGATCAATCTTGCCATCGCCGTTCAAATCCTTGTACTTGATATCGCCGGGAACAATCACCCCAAAAATGGATTGGTCTGCCCATTTGCTGATCTCTTCTTTTGAATTGAAAAATCCTTCTGCGATATAGCCAAACTTCTCACCGAAACGCTTGCCAGTCCTTTCCATCCAGGGGTATGGCCTTTGGGGTTCTGTTTGGTATAGGATTTTGTTACGGGCATAGTTGTAATTGCCTCCAATGTCAAAAGCAAAATCTTTGGAAAGACGCTTGTTGTATTTCAGCTCCAACTCATACCCCTTGTTTTCCATCTTACCTACATTTACAGGAGGCGTATTGGCTTGTCCAATCAAGGTCGGTACATCTTGCCTAATCAGGAGGATGTTGTCCCTCTTGTCATAAAATACATCAAAGTTCACACTCAGGGACTTGTTGAAAAACATCGACTCAAGTCCAATATTGTGTTTCCAGGCAGTTTCCCAGGTTACATTAGGATTGCCCAGGTTCAACTCAAATGAACCGCCTAATGTATTGGCAGCACCTGACCCAAAACTATACCCAGTAGCTGCTCCCCAGGTATCAGGCAAATACAAATAGCGCCTGCTACCAATGTTTGCATTACCTACTTTACCGCTGGATAACCTGAGTTTCAGGTAACTAATCCAAGGGGCTTTCTTTTCCATCCAGGCCTCTTCTGTAACCAACCATCCTGCAGAAAAGGCAGGAAAGAATCCCATCCGCATTCCCTTGGCAAAATTCTCTGTTCCATTGTATCCTATATTGGCCTCTGCCAGGTATTTCCCTTTATACGCATAGGTTGAACGGCCTGCGTAACCCAGCTTGGAGAATGGGAAACTGCTACCGCTTCTTGTTCTGTCTGCAAAAAACAAGGCCAATCCGGTAAACTCATGCTTGCCTGCAAAAGCCCTTTTGTAATCAAATGCACTTTCAACATACGTATGCTTGGTTGAGAAAGTACTTACCCATGTAAATGCCAATGCACTTTCAGCTCCTCTGGCTGTATATACCGGACGGCCACCCGCGTTGAGTGAATAATCAAAAGCCTGGTATGTTTTTGACCTTCTCTCAGCATATTCAAAATAAGTATCGTACACAAACTTCGTGCGAAATGAAAGACCGGGGGTAATCATGTCCAACTTTTGCTTCAAGTCCATGTTGGCTTCGATATCCGTACGGAAATTATTGGTAAAGCCTTTTCTCGCTATATCACCAACAAGGTTGGAATTGCCATAGAATGCACCAAGGGTGCCATTGGGATTGTACACAGGTGCATGATTGGGCGCCCACCTTGCCATGTTCCACCAGAGCAAACTGGTGGCACCGCTACCATAATCCAATCCATCAAAAGGCACTACCTGCTTGGCATGCTTTGCCGAAAGAGACATGGAGAAGATGGTGTTCTTGGTCAGTGAATAATCGATATTGCTCCTGAAATTGAAACGCTGGTATTTGGTGTTGGTGTTGTAGCCAGCAAATTTGGTCAATTCAGGCCTCAACAATCCTTCCTGATCAAGGAAGGTACCGGTAAGGAAATACTTCAACTGGGAAGTACCGCCCCTCACCGTTACGTTGGCCTGTGTCTGAGGCGCAGAGGGCCTCAACAAAGTATCGTACCAGTTGACATCAGGAAACAGATAGGGATCAGAACCGTCTTTGTATTTTTGAAGTGCAGTGGCATCATAAGGCATGAAATTGGGATCGCCCCCATCGTTCAAGTAAGCCTCATTGAACAACGTTGCATAATCATAAGACTGAAGGTATTGGGGAAGCCTTGTAGGCCTTTGCATGGTGCGGTCTATCGAAACTGTCACCT
>CANEWJ010000126.1 GCA_947442625.1 Chitinophagaceae bacterium | reverse complement strand
TGCAGCGATTGCAAGAGAGGTTGAAGTGGACACCGTGCTTTCCTGGGCACACTATAACCTGCTGCAGGATGAGATCAATGCTGAACTTGTTCCGCTTTGCCAACAAAAAGACATGGGGCTGATGAATGCTGCGCCACTTGTTCAACGCATCCTATCTGACGCATCCATTCCCGCATGGCACAATGCGCCAGCTGAATTAAAAGCGATGCAAGCGCCATTGCTTGGGTGCTGCAAGAAATATGGTGTATCCCTAAGCGATGTTGCCATTCGCTATGCCATTGACCATCCGTTCATTTCCAGCACCATCATTGGCATGTGCGACCAAAACAATGTGAAAAAAAATATTGGTGTATTGGAATTTTCGATGCCGGAAGGCTTGCTCGCCGAGATTGACCTATTGGTTGCACCTGTAAAAAATAGGATGTGGTTTGAAGGCATGCCCGAGAACAACAACCCAAGAAAAAATCCATAAGATGAAAGCATTGTATCTGACTGCCATAGGTGAAACAGCCATCCGTGAAATTGACATGCCCACACCAGGGCCCGAAGAGGTGTTGGTAAAAATAGGCATGGTGGGCTTCTGCGGAGGAGATCTCAATGGTTTCAAAGGCCTGTTTGAACTACAAGAATATCCCAACATACTCGGACATGAAGTGGGCGGAACAATTGTTGAAATGGGCAGTGAAGTTCCTGAAAGGTTTCAAACAGGCATGAACGTCACTGTTTATCCCTACCAAAACTGTGGAACATGCATTTCCTGCAGAAAAGGCAGCA
Source organism: Chitinophagaceae bacterium (assembly GCA_947442625.1). Taxonomy (GTDB): domain Bacteria; phylum Bacteroidota; class Bacteroidia; order Chitinophagales; family Chitinophagaceae; genus Pollutibacter. Next base: position 6,739 of record CANEWJ010000126.1, on the reverse strand, counting down.
GGAACGCCTGCCAGGACAACAAAACCATGGGTGTGCGGCGTCCTGGCGCCATGACCGAATACATTGTCCTCCACTGGAATGATGTTTTTGTTTCAACAACACTTTCACTGAAAGCACTTGCCTTGGTTGAACCCTTGACCGTTGGCTTTCACGCTGCAGCCAGAGGCCGGGTAACCGAACACGATACTGTAGCTGTCATCGGATGCGGAATGGTTGGCCTTGGTGCCCTGGCTTCTGCAGTACACCGCGGAGCCAAGGTCATTGCCATAGATGTGGATGAATCAAAATTGACCATCGCCAAAAAAATCGGCGCATCAAATGTCATCCAGGCCAACATCACCAACCTCCATGATGCACTGATGGATATCACCGGAGGAGATGGGCCAGATGTGATCATTGAAGCCGTTGGAAGCCCACTCACCTATCGCTCTGCGGTGGAAGAAGTTGCCTACACGGGAAGGGTTGTCTGTATTGGCTATGCCAAATCACCTGTGGAATTCAACACCGGACTTTTTGTGCGCAAGGAAATTGAAATCCTGGGCTCGCGCAACTGCACCAATGAGTTCCCGGAGGTGATCCAATACCTTGAAGCAGGCAGGTTCCCCATTGATGAGGTGATCAGCAAAACTGTTTCCATTGATGATGCAGGAGAGGCGCTGGCCAGTTGGGCTAAAGATCCCAGAGGCATCATAAAAATAATGGTAAACTTCAATAATCAAGACGCATGATCAAATCTGCCGTAACAATAGCGTTGGTTCCCCAAATCAAAACCGGTCCATGGATTTTCTGGGAAAACCTGGAGGAAAGCATGCGCAAAGCAGCTGAGATGGGATTTGATGGCATTGAGCTGTTCACTGCATCGGGGGATGCCATTAGCAGTGAAATACTCAAAAAATTGCTGGATCAATACAAGCTACAGCTTGCTGCAGTAGGAACAGGTGCAGGAAAGGTAGTCCATGGACTAACCCTTACAGATACAAACAGCGCCATCAGAGAAAATGCCATTGCCTTTATCAAAGAAATGATGGAATTCGGCGCTGCCTTCAGTGCCCCCGCTATCATCGGCTCCATGCAGGGAAGTGCAGTTCAGGGCGACTCACACGGCTACAGCATTGCCCTGCTCGCAGAAGCATTGGATGTGCTTGATCAGCATGCCGCTTCTCTGGGAGTAAAGCTGATCTACGAACCACTCAACCGATATGAAACCAACCTGATGAACAATATGGATGATGCTGCGGCATTCATTGAACAGAACAAATTCAAGAACATCACTTTGCTGGCAGATCTTTTTCACATGAATATTGAGGAAGCTGATCCTGTAGCAAGTATTCAAAAAAATATTGAACACATCGGCCATGTCCATTTTGCCGACAGCAACCGCAAGCCTGTTGGTTTTGGACATACTGCAATGCAACCCATTGCCAATGTATTGATGGAATATGGCTATGATGGCTATGTGTCTGCAGAAGCCTTTCCATGGCCCGATCCAGATCAAGCAGCAGCACAAACCATCCGCTCATTGAAGCAATTTTTTACATAACTCATCACATAAAACAAATACCATGCAACGTTTTTGTCTGGCCCTTGACCTGGTCGATGACCCAGAAATGATCAAAGAATACGAACACCATCATGCCAAAGGAAGTGCATGGCCTGAAGTTACCCAACATGATATTGATGCCGGCATCAGCAATATTGAAATCTTTCGGACAGGCAACAGGATGTTCATGATCCTTGAAACAGATGATGCATTTACATTTGAAAAGAAGGCCTTGTTTGATGCGACCAATCCCAAGATTGCAGAATGGGAGCAATTGATGTGGAAATTCCAATTGCCACTGCCCTGGGCAAAAGACGGAGAAAAATGGGTATTGATGAAAAGGATATTCAAATCATAGCATAGAATTACTTTTTATTTTTTTTGGGACAAGATGAATGATACAGCTGTCCCCGCATCAGTTTCTGATAAGCTGCTAAATTGTTTGTGAAATTTGGCTCGCGAAAAGTCAATATCTTTTTTTAGATCTTTTGTGAATAATACATCAAATCCATTGTTTGAATTGGCTTGCAGATGTGCTGATTTCGGTTCTCGATTGAGTATTACTTTCTTATTGCCATATAAAAACTTCCACTCTGCATCAGAATAAAGCCATTGTCCATTCCAAGATTTTGTCATTCCGTGCGATGAAAAATCGATGCAATGCGACATCATTGCTCCTTGCCGCAACAATGCATTCATTTTTTCATAGGTATTATCTAGTTTGTCTACGTATTGTAAAACTGCCTGAGAGAATATGTAGTCTACTGAACTGGATTCGATCTCGGCGTTTTTCTCCCAGGGAACAAAAAATTGTATTTCATCACTTCCGTTGCAGTCCATATTTCTGATGGCTGACCTTAGTTTTATGATTCGGTCTTCGGCCAACATTTGTTTCATCAAGTTGTCATTGAGTATCTGAGATGGGAATGTATATTCATCAAGCAATGGATATACCTTGGGAAATTCATGATTGTCTGGAATAGCTGCTCGGTTCTTAAACAGTTCAACCAAATTGTCAAAAATCATTAGATTTCTTTTTGTATTCCAATAAGTATGTACGTCCAGTGCATAGTATTTACGGCTGCCTGTGAGCAGTGCTGCTAATCCTATTCCTATAGATTCTCCTGGTCCCAACTCTGCAACAGTAGTGTTTATATGGTTAAATCCAAACTTCTGCGCGTGCACGAGATGCCGCAGCCATACTGCATAACAATATCGGCTGTTGTCTGTACCAAATGTTCGGGCATCTTGTTTTCTCCTGTCAACCACCTTCCTGATAGCTCCCTTGGTTAACGCAACAACTTTTTCCGTATTGATTATCATCTTGCTTTTTGGTTTAAAAGTCAAAAAAAATTATTGATTTATTTTATTGATCAAACAACTTCTTCCATATTATTATGGTAACATAAATTCTATGCGCAGCCAAGTTTGATAAATCCTCAAAAATTAGTGCAAATACTCAGCTGGAAGTTTGAATTGTGGCATGACCAAGTTGAACATCAACATGCATGGAGAGAGATGAAAAAATTTGGGATAATAAAAATCCCCGGCATTTGCCAGGGATTTTGTAGCCCGTAGGGGAATCGAACCCCTCATTCCTCCGTGAAAGGGAGGCGTCTTAACCGATTGACCAACGGGCCGTTTTCGTTTTAGGAGTGCAAAGATAAGTTCTTACGCAATTATGACAAAAAAAAATGAATAGTTCTTACCTTTGCGACTCAAAATAGAATTAAAAGCAACCAACATGAGCACAGTAAAAGTAGCAATCAATGGATTTGGAAGGATAGGACGCCTTGTTTACCGTCAGATATTCAATATGGAAGGCATAGATATCGTTGCCATCAATGATCTTACCAGCCCAAAGGTTTTGGCCCATCTCCTTAAATACGATACTGCCCAAGGACGTTTTGAGCAAGATGTTCAATCAACAGACAACTCAATCGTTGTAAACGGTCATGAGGTGAAAATATATGCACAAAGGGACCCCGCCCAAATTCCATGGGCATCCCATGAAGTGGATGTTGTATTGGAATGTACCGGTTTCTTCACCGATAGGGAAAAGGCGTCTGCCCACATCACTGCTGGTGCAAAAAAAGTGGTGATTTCTGCGCCTGCTACCGGAGATTTGAAAACCATCGTCTTCAATACCAACCATGAAATCCTGGACGGTTCTGAAACCATCATCAGCTGTGCATCTTGCACCACCAATTGCCTGGCACCTATGGCCAAGGTTTTGGAAGAGCAATTCGGCATCCTGACTGGTCTCATGACAACTGTTCATGCTTACACCAATGATCAGAACACCCAGGATGCTCCTCATCCTAAGAATGATCTCCGCAGGGCCCGTGCCGCAGCACAGAACATTGTTCCCAACAGTACAGGTGCAGCAAAAGCCATCGGTCTTGTTCTTCCTTCCCTGAAAGGAAAGCTTGATGGAACTGCTCAGCGTGTCCCTACCCTTACTGGATCATTGACGGAGTTGACTGTGATGTTGGCAAAAAAGACCACCACCGAAGAAATCAACGCTGCCATGAAAGCTGCTGCCAACGAAAGCTATGGCTACACAGAAGATGAAATTGTTTCTGGTGATGTTGTTGGCATTCGCTTCGGATCTTTGTTTGATGCTACACAAACCAAGGTACAAACCGTTGGAGACCACCAAATGGTAAGAACCGTGAGTTGGTATGACAACGAAATGAGCTATGTTAGCCAGCTTGTTCGTACCGTACATTATTTCGCACAATTGATTTCCAAGTAATTCAATTCAATATCACAACCCGGCAGTACATCCTGCCGGGTTTCTTTTTTTTAAATAGCCACCCCATGAGCACATTCAGCAAATTCAATTTTGGAGGGAAGAAAGCCCTTGTCCGCGTTGACTTCAACGTACCCCTCAATGAAAAATACCAGATCACGGATGATACCCGCATGCGTGCTGCCATCCCCACCATTCAAAAAGTATTGCAGGATGGAGGATCGGTGATTTTAATGAGCCATTTTGGAAGACCAAAAGAAGGACCAGAGAAAAAATACTCACTGATTCATCTTGTGCCACATTTGCAAAAACTTCTTGGAGACGAACCAGAAGTATTCTTTGCAGCAGATTGCATAGGAGAAGCTGCCACAAAAGCATCAGCCTTGCTCCAAAAAGGTGATGTATTGTTGCTGGAAAACCTCCGTTTCCACAAGGAAGAGGAAAAAGGTGACATGGGATTTGCAGAGCAATTGAGCAAACTGGGAGATGTGTACATCAATGATGCATTCGGTACCGCACACAGGGCACATGCCTCTACAGCCATTGTTGCAGACTTTTTTGATGCAGACAAGAAAATGTTTGGTCTTCTGATGGAAGGAGAAGTGTCTAGTGCAGAAAAAGTATTGCTGCAGTCTGAAAAGCCTTTCACCGCCATCATCGGTGGGGCTAAAGTATCAGACAAGATCCTGATTATCGAAAATTTGCTTGAAAAAGCCACCGATATCATCATTGGTGGAGGAATGGCCTATACCTTCTGGAAAGCACAGGGAAAAGACATTGGAAATTCCCTTTGTGAAGATGATCGCCTGAGCCTGGCATCATCCCTTCTTGAAAAAGCAAAGGCCAAAGGGGTGAATATTCATTTGCCGATTGACAGCACCATCGCAGACAAATTTGCTGCAGATGCCAATACATCCAACTGCAACAGTGGTGAAATCCCTGCAGGATGGATGGGCCTTGACATTGGCACCCAGGCCAGGCTAGATTTCAGTGAGGTGATCCTGCGCAGCAAGACCATCTTGTGGAACGGCCCCATGGGCGTTTTTGAAATGGAGAAATTCCAGGCCGGTACGAAAACAATTGCTGAGGCAGTGGCAACAGCTACCCAAAAGGGTGCATTCTCGCTTGTGGGGGGTGGAGACAGCGTTGCCGCAGTCAACCAGTTCGGGTTCAACGACAAGGTGAGCTATGTGTCAACCGGAGGCGGTGCCATGCTGGAATTCTTTGAAGGAAAAGAGTTGCCCGGCATCGCAGCCATCAATAAATAATCTTTTAACAGATATTGGCTTAATTGGATGCAACCTTTTGTCCAATTCCGCTATCTTTAAGCATTAACCTAATTTAAAATAAAAATGAGCACGCGTAACATTGTTCTTATCGTAATCGGAGGCCTTATTCTTTTGCTGGGTGGTTGTGGCTGTAGTGGCTACAACGGACTTGTTCAGATGGACCAGAATGTAAAAGGCAAGTGGGCTAATGTTGAAAGTGATTATCAAAGAAGGTCAGACCTGATTCCCAACCTGGTGAACACCGTAAAAGGAGCAGCAGACTTTGAAAAAAGCACCCTGGAAGCTGTTGTCAATGCAAGGGCACAAGCAACCCAAACCAAGATTGATGTAACCAACCTAAGCCCTGAAAAAGTTGCCGAATTCCAGAAGGCCCAGAGCCAGTTGAGTGGTGCCATTGGAAGGTTGTTGGTCACCATGGAAAAATATCCTGAACTCAAGGCCACAGACGCTTTCAGGGATCTTCAATCACAACTGGAAGGCACTGAAAACCGCATCAAGGTTTCCAGGAATGACTTTAACAGTGCAGTGCAAGAGTACAATACCAGCGTGAAGAAATTCCCCATGGTCTTGTTCAGTGGCATTTTCGGATTCAAGGAAAAAGGATTCTTTGCAGCTGAAGCAGGCGCAGAAAAAGCACCTACCGTTGACTTTACTAAATAATTACTGTGAATCTGTTGAACATATTTGCAGGAAAACAAAAAGCCTTTTTCTCCATGGAAGAAGAGGAACGGATGGTGGAAGCCATCCGTTCTGCTGAAAAACAAACCAGCGGAGAAGTACGGCTATATATTGAAAGCCATTGCAAGATGGTTGACCCGTTGGATAGGGCCAAGGAGCTGTTTGTGCAACTGGAAATGATGAAGACCAAAGACAGAAACGCTGTCTTGCTCTACTTCGCCATGAAAGACAGGCAAATGGCCATTTTGGGCGATGAAGGTATCCACCAAAGGCTTGGCCAGGAATTCTGGAACAATGAAATCAAAACAATTGTCGCAGACTTCAAACAACATCAAATTGTAGACGGCATCTGCCACATGATTGGAGACGTTGGCGCAGCGTTGAAAAGCAATTTCCCTTATACCAGTGATGATAAAAACGAGCTGTCCGATGGGATAGTGTTTGGCAAATGATAAAAAGACTTCTCCTCTTCACCCT
>CANEWJ010000125.1 GCA_947442625.1 Chitinophagaceae bacterium | reverse complement strand
TCCTTGGTTTCAGCAACATTGGTAAGATTATTTCCCAGCTGCCTGCGAAGTCTGCTCATTATTTAAAATTTTAAGGTTATTTTTTGTCAAAGTTAAGTAACGTTCTGCTTCTTTTGCCAATTTACTTTCGGGGAACCTGTCTTGGAAGTCCTCTACCTCAAGAACAACTTTTGCATATCGCTCCTCTTTTTTCTCATCAACACTCATCGCAGCATACTTGAAATATGACTTGATGGACATGAGCTTGTATTCATCTCCCTTAGGAGAATCAGGGTAGTTATTGATCAATGTTGTATAAGCAAGGGCTGCTGCTTTGAATTGCCCCACATTGAAATACAATTGGGCAGACAGGAACTCCTTGGTTTCAAGCTTTACCTGGCATTTGGCGATGATGGCTTCAGCCTCTTTGCTCTTGGGGGATTCAGGGTGTGTATTGATGAATACCTGAAACATTCCAATCGCCTTGATGGTGTTGGATTGCTCCAGTTCGGGTTTTGGGGATTGCTTAAAATAGCAATTTGCCTGCATGTATTCAACCTCTTCGGCCCTTTTGCTGTTGGCAAAAACCTCCAGATACCCTTTGAAAAGATTTTCAGCAGTTTCATAATCCCTCATGTTGTAATGAGAAAATGCATAGTTATAATAGAGGTCATCAAACTGCGGAGTACCCTTGAAAACGGGGAAAAGTTCTTCATACAAGACCTGGGCCTGGCGAAATTCCTTTTTCTCGAAATAGGTATTGGCCATTTTCAACTTGTACTCAAAATCCTTGCTTTTCAGCACCTTTCCGAATTTAGAACAGGCACCAAGTGAAAGGATCAACACAAAAAACAGGATATTATTCAACTTCATAAATGGATGCCAAAGTTAAGCATTTAGCAGAAGAAACTAAATTAAGTTCTTTAAATGATACGCTAGGTTAAACAACTCATAAAAAAAGTGCCCTCCTTCACAGGAGGGCACCACTATTTTTTAAGGCCCAATTACTTCTTTGAACGAAGGTTCGGATGAGGAGCAGGAACTGTGTTAGGTGCATCGATAACCTCACCTGTTGCGCTGAAGTCAATTGTATTGACATCACCATCAGCCTGTCCGTACTTGTTGATCAAACGATCAGCAGCGATACCTTGCTTTTCAGTAAGATAAGACATGATTGCATTAACCCTGTCCCAGCTCAGCTGTTGGCTTGCTTTGGAAGCTTCTGCATATCCAGTGATGAATACTTTACAAGCAGGGTTGTTTTTCAGTCTATCAGCTGTAGAGGCCAAAAGGCTTTGTGCTTCTTTAGACAAGGTTGAAGATGCTTTTGCGAAGCTTACGCTGGGGATGTTACCCATATTGCATGTAACAACTGGAGCGGTAACAACCATATTCTTGCAGCAAGGAGGCTCAGGGCATTTTCCAACACCATTTGCATCAACAGGCTGACAGTCTGTGGCAGTAATCAATTGCTTGTCTTTGTAATCAGGAACGCCATCTCCGTCTGTATCTTTGCTAACACCACGGCTATCAACAGGGGCTCCGGCAGGTGTGTTAGGCTCCATATCGAATTGATCAGCAATGCCATCTCCATCAGCATCATCAAGAACAACTTTAGGCATTTTCATTCTCTTGGGAGAATTCAATTCACCATAAGAAAATTCGAGTGGATTCTTCCAATAAAGAGGCTCGACAGACTTAGATTTTTTCTGTGCAAAGGTATCCAATCCTGCAAGGAGGAATAAACCCAAGAACAGAACCGAGAATATTTTATTCAGTTTCATATTTGGAAAATTTGAAGAGGGTTAGTGAAATTTAGAAAATGTTGATGTTCAATCCAACAGACAAGAAATTGTAGGTATCATAGTGTGTTGTTAATGTAGCATCACCCACTGGAGTAGCACCCCAACGCTGACCATCCAAAAGGTCATCCTTAACAAAAGAAATCCTATCTTCTATGGCAAGATTTACACGCTTAGAAAGCTTGAATGCAGCTCCAAAACCAAAGATAGCACTAGCCCTTGCCGTTTGACCAAACAGTTTGGAATTGCTAGACGTATTTGAATCGCCTGCTGTTTCGTATGTTCCATCAAGAATAGCTTTAACAGCACTCTTGGTGTCGCTACGGGTAGCCCATGTTCCGCTAGGGATAGAATTGAAGTTGTATTTTTGACCGCTTGCATTGAGCGCATCAATGTTTGTTTCGTAGAAAGTAACACCAACACCTATGATGGCATACAAACCAAGCATAGGCTCAGCTTTGTGGAACCTGATGTTCGAAAAGTTAAAAAGGCCTTGGAGACTGAGGTCATTCAGCTTGGTCTTGTGGTTGTAGAAAACTTTTTCAGTTCCTGGTATAAGACCAACATTGTTGTTTACACCTCCATAGGTTCTTTGGTGTCCCTTGTATCCATTGTTCCTCCATGCTGGATTCTGCATGTAGTTGAGGTCACTTTTCCAGCTCAACCCTGAAGCGGTACCGCTGAAAAATTCTCCTCTAAGAGATACAAGATATCCTAAAGATTTTCTGACATGCAGTCCGTAACCGAAATTAGGGAACACTGAACTTACGTCACCGCTAACGCTTGGTGATCCGAGTTTCAGACCCACTTCCCATTGGTTCCGGGGTTTAGCAGGGAAAATGTACTGGTTGTTCAGGAACTCATTGTGCTGAGCCATTCTTGAAGGAGGAATCAAAGAAGAATCCTTCCAATCAGATCCACCCGTTGCAGACGTTTGTGCCTGGGTAGTCATCACCAGGGCCAAAAGACCAAGGATAAAAGCATACTTTTTACTTGCCATAGCTGTGTTTGTTAGTTTAAAGATTTTTGACACGGTCTTACCATGTAGTACAAATGTAGAGTTAAAGTTTTAATATTCAAATAAATACCTCTGTTTTTTCATTGATAAATGTGAAAAAATGCTATAACCCCATTCTTTTGAGCCTTTGTGATCATTTTACTGTAAAAACTGCCGGAAAACTAGCATCAACCGAGGGAAATAATGCGTAAGTTCGCAGTCTAGGAATGACAATACCACAAGAAATTATAGCCGTTGAGCTAAAGCAGTTTGAATCGCTGTTCAAAGAAGCCGTCAAAAGCAATGTCCCTTTATTGGACAGAATCTTGAGATATCTTGTCAAGACCAAGGGAAAACAGCTCAGGCCCATGTTCGTTTTGTTGTCTGCCAGGATTTGTGGAAAGGTTACTCCGGCTACTTACCGGGCAGCGTCGATGGTAGAATTGATGCATACAGCCACCCTGGTGCACGACGATGTTGTGGATGAGGCGTCAGAAAGAAGGGGCTTTTTTTCCGTATCTGCACTCTGGAAAAACAAGGCTTCAGTGTTGGTTGGAGATTATCTTTTGGCCAAAGGGCTTTTGTTATCGCTTGAAAACAAGGATTTTAAGGTACTGGAAATCCTTTCCGATGCCGTCAAAAAAATGAGTGAGGGTGAGTTGATGCAATTGGAGAAGTCTCGATTGCTCAACATTACCGAAGCGGATTATTTCTCCATTATCAGAAACAAAACGGCCTCTCTCCTTGCATCAGCTTGTGCAGCAGGGGCATTTTCTGCCAGCCAGGATGAGGAATTGACCGAAAAATTGCGGCTTTTTGGTGAAAATACTGGGATTGCCTTCCAAATCAAGGACGATCTTTTTGACTATGGAGCAGCAGATGTAGGTAAACCGACTGGAAACGATATCCGGGAAAAAAAGCTAACCCTTCCGCTTATCTATACCTTGAAAAATGCTTCTGCTGAGACCAGAAGACGGCTCATCTACATCATCAAAAACAAAAACAAGGATAAATCCAGCGTTCAGGTAGTGATAGATGAGGTGAAAAAAGCCGGGGGGATCCAATATGCTGAGGATATAATGGCCTTCTATAAAAAAGCTGCCCTCGATGTACTTGAAAGTTTTCCGGCATCGGAAGCAAGGGATGCACTTTCAGAAATGGTATCCTTCACAACGGAAAGAAAAAAATAAAATGTGTGCATCCCCAAAGCGTTGGAGAACAATCAATGTACCCGCTCAGGCAACCGAAGCACTGAGGGATGAACTGAAAATTCATCCAGCCCTCTGCGGTATTCTTGCCCACAGGGGAATCGATGATTACCAAAAGGCTAAATTTTTTTTCAGGCCAGACCTGACTGCATTGCATGATCCCTTCCTGATGAAGGACATGCCACTTGCTGTTGAAAGAATTGTTGATGCCATTGCACAACAGGAAAAAATCCTTGTATATGGCGACTACGACGTTGATGGAACTACCGCTGTAGCCATCATGTATGATTTTCTGACCAAAATTTATGATAAAGAGCAACTTGAGTTCTACATCCCCAACAGATACCGAGAAGGGTATGGTCTTTCCAGCCAGGGCATTGCCTATGCAGCTGAACATGGCTTCACGCTGCTGATTACCCTGGACTGTGGCATCAAATCAGCGGCATTGATCGCAGAGGCTAAATCCATGGGCATTGATACGATTGTATGTGACCACCACCTGCCTGGAGTGGAGCTTCCTCCCGCCATTGCCATCCTTAATGCAAAACAACAAGATTGCCCATATCCATACAAAGAACTCTGTGGTTGTGGTGTTGGGTTCAAATTGATTCAAGCGCTTTCATTTGAGTTGGGCTTGGAAGAAACGGAATACCTCCCCTATCTTGAATTGGTTGCCACAGCCATCGCCGCAGACATTGTTCCCATCACAGGAGAAAACAGGATCCTCGCCTATCATGGTATCAAACAAGTAAATGCGCATCCGTCCACCGGAATAAAGGCGCTGATTGAATTGAGCGGATCCGGCAAAGAAATCACTATTGGTAGTTTGTCCTTTATGATCGGCCCTCGGATCAATGCGGCAGGAAGGATGGACGATGCCAAAAAAGCCGTATCGTTGTTTATAGAAAAAGATCCCGAACAGGCAAAATTGCTTGCAGCAGTGTTGCAAACCGACAACAATTCACGCCGAGAAGCAGATGCACAAATTACTGAAGAGGCCATTCAAATGCTGCTGGCCGACCCCTCGTTACAATCAAAAAAATCCACTGTGGTGTTTGATCCTGGTTGGCACAAAGGAGTGATTGGTATCGTGGCAAGCAGGCTGCTCGAAAAATACTATAGACCTACCATCGTCATTACCAAGAGTGGAGATATTCTTGCTGGTAGTGCAAGAAGTATACCAGGATTCAACATTCATGATGGGCTTGAAAACTGCAGTGATTTGCTCCTTGGTTTTGGCGGGCATTATTTTGCTGCAGGGATGACGTTGATGCCCGACCAATTGAAACATTTTCAACAAAGGTTTGAGGAGATCGCATCCTCGCACCTCACCGAAGATCAACTGGTTCCGGAGATAGTCATTGATGCCATCGTATCATTGCACGACCTGACACCCTCCTTCTTCAGGATTCTACAACAAATGGAACCCTTCGGTCCGGAGAACATGCGACCTGTTTTCTGTTTGCAAAATGTAAAGGATGCAGGTTGCCGCATTGTAAAAGATGAGCATGTTAGGTTTGAGGTGGAACAGCATGGACTGAGCATTAATGGCATAGGATTCAACATGGCAGAGCGTTTCAGCTTGCTGGAGGATGCGTCCTGCCTGGATATCGTTTTTACCCTTGAAGAGAATCATTTCAGGGGTGTCACCACCCTTCAAATGAAGGTCATCGATTTTGAGATGGTAGGAAAAAAATGGACCGGCGTTGGCCGGTCCTGATTGATAGAATTTATGTAAGGTTTTTTACTATGCCTTCATCAACTCCACACTTCTGGCGATAAATGCGGTAAGCTCACTGCCTTTCAGCATGCCCTGTGACAACAAGGCAAGATCTGCCAAATTCCTTACCTGTTTGGTTTTCATTTCTTCATGATCATCTGCAAGAATTGCAGTAAATATGCTGTTGTTGCCATTGACCGTCAGCAGCACTTCATCAGGCATGTTGGCATAGAAGCTGCCCATGGGTCCGCTCATGGAAGCCATGTCTTTCATCCTTCTCATGAATTCAGGCCTGGTTGCTACAACCGGTGGAGCATCTGCACTCAACCCTTTGACTTCAACATTAATGGTTATGTTATCCACTTTAAAATCAAACATCGCTTTCAGCTTTTCAACCTCTTTTTCTGAGAGCACAGAATTATTGTCTTCTTGCTTGTCGATAAGGTTGTCCGTAATGTCTGAGTCTACCCGGGTAAACTGAACATTATCCCATTTTGATTCTATTTGACCAATGAAGGATGCATCTACAAGTGTATCCATTTTGACAACCTTATATCCCCGATCTTGGGCAGACTTGATATAAGCATCTTGCTGCACAGGATCTGTGGTGTAAAGTATGACCAGTTTACCATCTTTGTTTTTCTGCAAGGTTTCTGCAGCAGTCCTGTACTCTTCCAGTGTGTAAAAAGATCCGGAAGCCGCATCCTGCATGATGTGGAACTTATCCGCTTTCTCACGGAACTTGTCGTCAGTAATCATGCCATACTTCACAAAAAGAGCAAGGCTTTCCCATTTCTCTTCAAACGCTGTTCGCTCATTTCTGAAAATCTCATCCAGCTTGTCTGCTACTTTTTTGGTGATGTGGCTGTTGATCTTTCTCACGTTGGGATCCCCTTGCAAATAGCTCCTACTGACGTTGAGCGGAATGTCTGGTGAGTCGATTACGCCCTGCAGCAACATCAGGAACTCCGGCACAATATCCTTGACTTCGTCTGTTACAAAGACTTGGTTGGAGTACAACTGAATCTTATCCTTCTGGATTTCATAGGATTGCTTGATCTTGGGGAAAAAAAGGATACCCGTCAACGTGAAAGGATAGTCTACATTGAGGTGAATCCAAAACAACGGGGTTTCATTGAATGGATACAATGATTTGTAAAACTCCTCGTAGTCCTTTTTCTCCAGCTCAGCCGGTTTTTTTACCCATGCCGGATTGGTATTGTTGATTTGATTTTCTTCAAAGAAAATAGGTACAGGGAGGAACTTACAGAACTTATCGAGGATTCCCTTTATTTTGGCTGCATCAAGAAATTCCTGGCTTTCCTCATTGATGAAAAGGGTGATCGAAGTACCCCTTTCGTTTTTTTCAGTGGGTTGCAATGTAAATTCTGGGCTTCCGTCACACTCCCAAACAACAGCTTCGCTGTTTTCCTTATAAGAGAGGGTACTGAGTTGAACTTTCTCACTCACCATGAATCCACTGTAGAAACCAAGGCCGAAATGTCCGATGATGTTGGCCTCATTTTGACCTTTGTATTTTTCCAGAAATTCTTCTGCACTGGAAAATGCCACCTGGTTGATGTACTTATCAACCTCTTCTGCCGTCATACCGATACCCCGATCAGCAATGGTCAGGGTCTTGGCTTCTTTGTCTAAAATTACATCAATGCGCAATTCTCCCAATTCCCCTTTCGCCTCACCGGCAGATGAATACGCCTTTAATTTTTGGGTGGCATCTACCGCATTGGCAATGAGTTCACGCAGGAAAATGTCGTGATCGCTGTAGAGAAACTTCTTGATGATGGGAAAAATGTTCTCTGTCTGAACC
>CANEWJ010000124.1 GCA_947442625.1 Chitinophagaceae bacterium | reverse complement strand
GGCCATCCTTCCCAATTTTGACATCCTCGTTACACAAAGAAAAGGTGAGGTAATGCATTACAGCAATACCACAAAGAAAGTAACGCAGGTGGCCAAATTTGATCTTTATTCCAAGTCTGGTGTTCAGGGTATCAATGCAGAAGAAGGACTTATTGGCATCACTGCCGATCCTGATTTTGCGAAGAACAACTATATCTACATGTTTTATGCCACCAATGACACTGCGGCGAACCGCTTGTCGCGGTTTGTTTTTAAGGATGGGAAGCTCGACCTAAAAAGCGAAAAAAAGGTATTGGATGTTGCCTCCCAAAGAAAGATATGTTGCCATACCGGAGGTTCATTGACATTCGGCCCTGATGGAAACCTGTTTATTTCCACCGGAGACAATACAACGCCGTTCAACCAGCCGAATTCAAAATACATTCTGGATGGTTTTGGCGCAATGGACAACCGGGAAGGATTTGAGCAATTTGATGGGAGAAGAGGTTCGAGCAATACCAATGACTTGAGGGGTAAGGTTTTGCGCATCAAGGTAAACCCAGACGCCTCCTATTCTATTCCTGAAGGAAATCTTTTTCCTCCAGGCACACCCAAGACAAGACCAGAAATCTATGCCATGGGTACCAGAAATCCTTATCGGATATCGGTTGACAGAAAAACAGGATTTTTGTATTGGGGTGATGTTGGTCCTGATGCAGGAAATGATAAGCCAGACGAAAAAGGACCAAGAGGATATGATGAGTTGAACCAGGCCCGCAAGGCAGGTTATTTTGGATATCCCCTGTTCATTGGCAACAACTATCCATACCGCCAGTTCAATTATGAAACGGGTGAAGTGGGTGAATTCTTTGATCCCCAAAAACCCATGAACCTTTCTAAAAACAATACGGGTTTGCAGCAACTGCCTCCGGTAAGTCCTGCCTTCATCTGGTATCCGTATGCGGCCTCAACTGAATTTCCAGAAGTGGGCACTGGAGGAAGAAATGCAATGGCAGGCCCGGTTTATTATTCCGAGTTCTATCCCAAGGCTACAAGATATCCTGACTACTTCAACGGGAAGCTCTTGTTCTACGAATGGATCAGGGGTTGGATGAAAATGGTTAGCATGGATGCTGAAGGCAATTATCAACAGATGGAGCCTTTTATGGAATCTACCAAGTTCAAAAGTGCCATTGATGTTGAGGTTGGCCCTGATGGAAGGTTCTATGTACTTGAATACGGTTCAGGATGGTTCAGCAAAAACCCAGATGCTGCGATATCAAGAATTGATTACAATGGAGGCAACCGGGCTCCCAAAGCAAAAATCAATGTGCCTAAACTTTCAGGCAGCATTCCATTTACCGTCAAGGCAGATGCCCTTGGATCAGTCGATGTAGACAATGATGCCTTGAGCTATGTTTGGCATTTTGGAGCTTCCGTTCGTCCACCAGCAACCAACCCCAATACCTCTTTTACATTCACCAAGGCCGGCGAGTATGCCATCTATGTTGAAGTGAAAGATTCAAAGGGAGGTGTAACCAGGAGCGAAGTGGTAAAAGTCTATGCAGGAAACGAAGCCCCTGAAGTAAGTGTAACATTGGATGCGGGTAACAAATTTTATTTTCCTGGTCAGCCAGTACCTTATACCGTCAACGTAAAAGACAAGGAAGATGGTACTACAGATAAAGTAGATAAAAAATCTATTTATGTAAAAGTTGATTACCTGAACGGCCCAGACAAGGCACAGGTGGTTGGGCACCAGGTGATGACCTCCATCATGGAGGGAAAGAACCTTGCTGCAACCCTGGACTGTAAGGCCTGCCACAAAGAAGCAGAGAAGTCTGTAGGACCATCCTATAAAATGGTTGCAGATAAATATGAAGGGGATGCCAAGGCAAAGGCCTACCTCACCAATAAAATCATCAAAGGCGGAAGCGGTGTTTGGGGCGAAGTGGCCATGGCCGCTCATCCAGACCTCAAACCAGAAGAGGCAGGAATGATTGTTGATTGGGTATTGAGCCTGAACAAAAAAGAGGCGCCTTCTCTTCCTTCAAAGGGAACCATCACACCCTCAGAAAATGATATGGGTACCGGCAACCTGATGTTGATTACAGCCACCTATACAGACAAGGGCGGCGCAGGAATCAAGCCTTTGAGTGCGATGGGTTCTGTTTCACTCAAAAGTGCATTGGTGAACATGCCAAGCAACAGCGGCAACCTTAGGGTTGAAATAAAGGACTGGAACAAACACCGTGCAGCCTTCCTGAACATCAGCCAGGGCAACAATGGATGGTTGGAATTTTCAAATATTGATTTGGAAAGCATTGGCACCATTGAATTCGGGTATGGCATTCCCGCACAACTGATCAAGGGCTACCAGATCAGCCTGCACCAGGATTCTCCCAACGGACCCAAGATTGCATCGTTCAAATTGGAAAACCATTCAAGCACCATGTTCAGCACGAAAGAACTTCAGTTGCAAAACGTAGTGCCTGGCGAAAGAAAACTCTACATGAAAGTTGAGCGCATGGATGCTAAGGAAACAAACAGGTTGGCCATCATTTCGATGAAGCTGGTTCCTAAAAAATAATACATGTATCGCTATAAAAAAGCCGGAGCTGATTCAACTCCGGCTTTTTTTATTGGCGACAATATTGATGGTGATGACAATTGAAATGATCAGCAGTCCGCCGAACTCTCTTGATTGCTCAATCCACGGTTTGGTTGCTTTCATGCCCTGGACAAGGCTTTCCGCCTCGTGTTGGTTGAACCAAGCCATTACGCCATCTCTTGCAAAAAACAATTTCAGCCCAAAGAATAAGCAAAAAATCAATGTACCAATATGGGCAAAGGCATCATATTTACCTCTTGCATCAAGAAAGCAAACAAGGGCGATATAGCCATAGATTGGAATCCACAAATAAGGATCAGGATCATTGATTTGCAAAAAGGCAAAAACAACAAAAAGGCCGCTGAAAATATAATTGAAGGTTTTCATACTAAAGCTTTTTCAAGAGGGTTGATTGCACATGGGCGATGCTTTTGCGGATGCTGTCTAAGGGCGCACCGGGGCAAACATCCTGCTCAACAAAGAAATGTTTCATGCCAGCGGTTTTGGCATGTTTGAAAATCCTTGCATAATCAATGACGCCGTTTCCTACTTCGGTAAAATTCTTGTTCGGTGTATTGTCCATGTCTTTGACATGCCAGAGGGCAACCCTTCCCTTGTATTGTTTGAAAAGTGCAATGGGGTCCTTGCCTGCCTTTGATACCCAGAACAGGTCCAGTTCAAACTTTACCAAGCCTGGGTCAGTTTCGTTGGCCAGGATATCGAAAGGAATTTGTCCTTCCAGTTCCTGGAATTCAAAATCATGGTTGTGGTAGCAAAGCTGGATGCCTGCTTTTTTACAGATGGCACCGGCCTTGTTCAGGTCTGCAGCAATTTTTTTATAGTCAGCAATGGAGGTTCTTTCTTCTGGCATCAGGAAGGCAATCGCCATATAGGTTTGGCCAATGGCTTTGGCATCGGCCACTGCTTTTTCCCATCCAAATAAAACGGTTCCAGGGTTTTGCTTGTTGCCAAAATTGCCATAGAGATAATGGCCAGAAGGCGCAACGAGACCGCATTCATCCAATACCTTCTTGTATTCGGATGCTTCCATCCCAAAGAATTTTCCGTTGTATCCGAAGTGCTCCACTTCACCGAATCCCATGGCAGCAATTTGCTTGAGGGTTCCCTTGGGGTCTTTGGCCATGTCATCCCGAACCGTATAGAGTTGGACACCAATTTTTTTGTCTTTTACACCCCCAAGTGCCAGCGCATCGTTGATAAAAAATGAACCTGCGGCAACCCATGCCATTTGCTGAATAAAACCCCTTCTTGACGTCATGCCTTACATTTTATGGGCACAATTTACAGATTCATTTCTGGATTGTTGCATTGCGTTTAGCCGGATGATCAGTGCTTGCAGTCGTCTGCATGACAATTGTCCGCTTTTTTGCATTGGCGGTAATTGATGTAATGGGCGGATACAATCAAGAGCATGGCGGGGACCAGAAACCACAACTGGTAAGGATGAAAGAGCTGTTTGAGGATCAGCATCAGGATCCCCAGGCCAAAAATGATCAGCGCTTGCTTATGGTGATGGTGTTTCTTGTATCCATGGGTAAGCGAATAGCTTCCAATGGCCGCTGCCAACAGGATCATGAAAACCTCGAATCCTGTATTGTTGATGATGTTGATTCCCAGCACCGGAAGGCTTGTCAATGCCAGTGGCAACAGCGCACAATGGATGGCGCAGGCTACCGAAGCAGCAATTCCGAGGGCATCATAATTGATCTTGATCATGGTGGGCGACAAAATTAATACTTTTGCAACAAAGTTGCATTCTTAATCGTTGGTATAATCCGAGAGACAAGCGTAATTTTGTTTCAATAAATGATTATGAGTAAAAAGGGGATAAGCTATCTGGTTTTTTTTGCACTGCTCCTGGGTGGCTTTTATTATGCCATGATAAAGTACACGGATTTTGAGGAGGTGAAGTTGCCGGTGTTGAATACGGTGCACCCTTTTGAATTTCTGAGACAAGACAGTGCCATGGCCTCACAGAAAGATATCCGCAACCGCGTATATGTTGCAGAGTATTTTTTCACCACCTGCAAGGGCATTTGTCCCAAGATGAACAAGAACATGAAGGCCATCTACGAGCAATTCAAAATGGACAGCAGTTTTCTGATTGTTTCGCATACGGTGAACCCAGACACGGATTCATTGCCAGTGTTGAGGCATTATGCAGATTCACTGGGCGCCGATGTATCCAACTGGTGGTTCCTGACCGGAAGCAAGGATAAGCTTTACAAAACCGCCCGTGAAAGCTACTTGCTCGATGACCCCAAGAACAGCACCAAAAACATTGATGAGCAGTTTCTGCACACACAGTTTTTTACCCTCGTAGACAGACAGGGCCGCGTCCGCGGGGTCTATGACGGCATCAAAAAAGAAGAGGTGGACCAGCTGATGACAGACATCAAAACCCTGATCAACGAATAAGGTGAAAAAGCAAGGGGAAGACATACTGAAAAACAGCGCGCTCAGTGTAACGGCCAGCAGAAAGCGGATACTTGAAATCTTTCTGGATGCCGACAATGCATTGGCCCATCAAGACATTGAAACAAAATGTGCTGACCAGTACGACCGTGTTACGATTTACAGAACGCTTCAAACATTTCTTGAAAAGGGCATCATCCACAACATCCCTTCTACAGACAACATGGTCAGGTATGCCCTTTGCAATGATGCCTGCATCACTACAGGGCATCATAACGACAACCATGTGCATTTCAGGTGTGACGCATGTGGTAAAACGGTTTGCCTCGACGATGTGAACATCCCACCGGTAAACCTACCCAAGGGCTATACCATGAAAGAGATCAACATGGTGGTAAACGGCATTTGCAAATCCTGTAAATAAAAAAAGTCCCAATGTAAAAACACCGGGACATTTCGTTAAGGCTCTGATTAGTAGCACCACAAAGATAACTTGCAGTAAATCAGTGCGCTAATTTCGGGGATACCATAAAAGTAGTAGGCATTAAAGTTTTTCCAATTCGTTTTTAACGAAAATCATCAGTTCGCTGATCTTTTCAGGAGAGAAGTCAAAATCAATTCCGGCAGCCGCATACAGCTCAGGAAGTGTTTTGGTTCCGCCGAGGCTCAGGCCCTTCATGTAATTTTCAAGGGCCTTTTCAGGGTTGTCCCTGTACTGTTTCCACATGCCTATCGCACCGAGTTGGGCAATTCCGTATTCAATGTAATAGAAAGGCACTTCAAACAGGTGAAGTTGTCGCTGCCAGTTGTAAGACCTGAAGGCTTCGAGTCCGCTGTAATCAATGGCGCTGGTGGCAAACTCATTCAAGATCCTCAGCCAGTTTTCTTTTCTTTCTTCAATGGTATGGCTTGGGTTTTCATATACCCAATGCTGGAATTTGTCGATGGTGGCAATCCATGGGAAGATGGTGATCACCCTTTCGAGCTGGTGCCGTTTGGCCCTTTTCATCTCCTCCTCATTGTCGAAGAAAACATCCCAATGGTCCATGGTGAACAGTTCCATCGCCATGCTGGCCACTTCGGCCATTTCTGTTGGGTACTCCTTGAAGCCTGTGAGCTCAAGCCCATGGGCCAGGAACGAATGGATGGCATGACCACCCTCGTGCACCATGGTGGTGAGGTCAGACATCTGTGAAGCCGCATTCATGAAGATGAAGGGTGCACCGCTTTCTGCCAGTGGCATGTTGTATCCGCCGGGGGCCTTGCCTTTTCTGCTGTCCAGGTCAAGGTGATTGAGTGCATCCATTTTCCTGAGGCAGTCCCCAAAAAAAGGATTCAGTGCGTCGAGGCATTTGATGGACTTATCAAGCAGGTCGCGGCCATCTGTGAACGGACGCAAGGGCTCAATACCGGCGGGCTCTGCTTCTGTATCCCAAGGATGCATGGTGTCCAGGCCCAGTCTTTGTTGTTGTTCTTGGTATATCTGGTTGACCAGGGGGACTACTTCTTTTTTGACGGCCTCATGAAACTGAAAGCAGGAAGCAGGCGTATAATCGAAACGACCCATCTCCGCGAATTTGTAATCGCGGTAATTGCTGAAGCCTGCGTTGAGGGCAACCTGGTGCCTAAGGGCAATCAGTTTGCTGAACAACTCGTTCAATGGTTCTTTGTCTACCAACCTTCTTTCCGCAATTTTCTTGTACACCGTTTCACGGATGTTCCTGTCTTCGCTTTCAAGGAATTTTCCTGCCTGTTGGAGTGTGTATTCCTGTCCATCCTGTTCAATCATCATCTTGCCTGCAATGGTGCCATATTGTTGTTGCAACACGGCTGATTCAGCCTGCAAGGGGATATTGGCTTCGCGGAAAAGGTCGATGCTTTTTCTGACAGAGCGGAGGTAGGTGAAATATTTTTCTTGGTCCAGCCCTTTTGTAAAGGGGCATTCAACCAGTTTTTTGTTCAGGATATCCGCATAGGGCTGGATTTTCGGCTGGATCTCCATGAAGAAGAAATTGAAAGCCTCTTCCAGTGTTTTGTTTTCTGTATCACAGGTCATGCGCACCTGCCTCCAGCAAGCATCCTCGCTGATGAATGCTTCCATTTCGCTCATGTCTTTCAGCCACTGTTCCAGGTCCTCGCTTGAGTTGATTTCCCTGTTTTGGAGTTGAATGAAATAGGGTTCAAGCGTTGCCCAGTCTGTTAGGCTGAAATGCTCGGGCAGGAAACTGTGCTTCAGTTTCTGAATATCGGCGCTGTATTGCATGGTATGTGTTTTTGGAAGGAGATTAGCCCTCGTTGCCTTCTTCTTCCTCATCCATTTCGGTGAGGACGATTTCGATGTTCTGTTGTTTGATGACACCGAACCAACGAACCATTTTTTTCATGTCGCTGCTGTACACCCTTTCGAAATCCATGGAAGGGAATACTTTTTCAAAATAGCTTTTTACGGCCTTGTTGTCTTTTTCGGAAGGAAGGGCTTCTGTAGAAGCGTCCATCGCCTTGAACATATCTGCGAGATTTACATTGTCGTCTGTGGTATACACCTCAATGGATTCCAGGTGTGAGAACTGGTGTACCCTGCTTGAAACAAATT
>CANEWJ010000123.1 GCA_947442625.1 Chitinophagaceae bacterium | reverse complement strand
CAGAGAATTGACCGGTGGAATATATTTTGGAAAAAAAGAGTTGAATGAAGCAGGAACGGTGGCATCAGATCTTTGCATTTACAACAAAGATGAAATCACAAGAATCGCCCATCTTGCCTTCAGCCATGCGCAACAAAGAAGGCGCAAATTAACCTTGGTAGACAAGTCCAATGTACTAGAAACCTCGAGGCTTTGGCGAAAAACAGTTACCGCCTTGGCGTCAGAATATCCTGAAGTTGAATTGAATTGCATGTATGTTGACAATGCAGCCATGCAGCTGATCATCAACCCGGCACAATTTGATGTGGTCCTCACTGAAAATATGTTTGGCGATATCTTGAGCGATGTAGCCAGTGTATTGGCTGGGTCGCTTGGCATGTTGCCCTCTGCATCGATTGGTACTGGAACTGCTTTGTTCGAACCAGTGCACGGTTCCTATCCACAAGCAGCAGGAAAAGACATTGCCAATCCTGTTGGCGCTATTCTTTCTGCAGCCATGCTCTTGGATCATCTTGGCATGAAAGAAGAGGCCAACACCATCAGGCATGCAGTGGAGTGGACAACCCACAATGGATTTGTTACCAAAGATATTGATCCGATGAATTTCTATTTCACTTCAACCATCGGAGAACTGGTCTGCGATTGCATCATGAACAAAACGGATGAAGCCATCCACAAGGCCAACATACAAATCAGAAAATCAACCATAATTTAATTTTAACAAACATACCATGAGCGAATTGAACAAATACAGCAAAACCATCACGCAGGACCCTACACAACCTGCCGCACAGGCCATGTTGTATGGCATCGGCTTAACAGATGATGATTTGAAAAAACCGCAGGTTGGCGTATGTAGCATGGGTTATGACGGTAACACGTGCAACATGCATTTGAATGACCTTGCAAAAATTGTAAAAGAAAGTGTTTGGGAAAATGACATGGTGGGTTTAATCTTCAACACCATAGGCGTAAGTGATGGAATAAGCAACGGGACCGACGGAATGAGGTATTCACTGGTGAGCCGCGATTTGATCGCTGATAGTATTGAAGCTGTTTGTGGCGCGCATTACTATGATGGCATCATTGCAGTACCTGGCTGCGATAAAAATATGCCTGGTTCCATCATTGCAATGGGAAGATTGAATCGACCATCCATCATGGTATACGGCGGCACCATTGCTCCAGGTCATTACAAAGGAGAAGAACTCAACATTGTATCTGCGTTTGAAGCCCTGGGTAAAAAAATTGCAGGCAATTTGGACGAGGCAGATTTCAAAGGCATCATCATGAACGCATGCCCCGGAGCGGGTGCTTGTGGTGGAATGTACACTGCAAACACCATGTCCAGTGCAATCGAAGCATTGGGAATGAGCTTGCCCTACTCATCATCCAATCCAGCGCTGAGTGAAGATAAAAAACAAGAATGCAAGCGCGCGGGTGAAGCCATTAAAGTTTTGCTGGAAAAAGATATCAAGCCTTCAGATATCATGACGTACAAAGCATTTGAAAATGCAGTAACACTGATCATGTGCTTGGGTGGATCAACCAATGCTGTACTGCATTTAATTGCCATGGCATGGAGTATTGATATACCATGGACTCAAGATGATATTCAGCGCATCAGCGACAAGGTGCCCGTTATTGCTGACTTAAAACCCAGCGGAAAATATTTAATGGAGGATGTACATAAGATAGGCGGTATACCCGTTGTAATGAAGTATTTATTAAAACATGGATTCATCCATGGTGACTGTTTAACGGTAACTGGCAAAACTGTGGCTGAAAATTTAGCTGATGTACCCGACCTTGAATTTGAAAATCAAAAAATCATTCATCCGCTGCAAACACCAATCAAAACAACAGGTCATCTGCAGATTTTATACGGGAACCTTGCAGAAAAAGGAAGTGTGGCAAAAATAAGTGGTAAAGAAGGAGAGTTTTTTGAAGGCCCTGCACGTGTATTTGATGGAGAGCAAGAATTAATTGCGGGCATTCAAAATGGTAGAGTAAAGGCTGGCGATGTTGTGGTAATAAGATATGTTGGGCCACGAGGCGGACCGGGCATGCCTGAAATGCTGAAACCAACATCAGCCATTATCGGTGCGGGACTGGGAAAATCTGTTGCGTTGATCACTGATGGACGTTTCAGCGGCGGCACACATGGATTTGTGGTGGGACATATTACCCCTGAAGCCTATGATGGTGGTCTAATTGCAATGGTGAAGGATGATGATACAATTGTATTGGATGTTAATGAAAGAACCATGACGCTCAAGGTTGCTGAAGAAGAAATTGCCGAACGAAGGGCAGCATGGAAGAAACCACCACTGAATGCGAGGAAAGGTTTGCTTTTCAAGTTTGCACAACGTACAACAACAGCAGCTCAAGGGTGTGTAACGGATGCTATACCAGAAAGCCACAACCTGAATTAATAATTTATTTGTATGAATACAATGAGTGATAATCAATCAACAATTGATGCCCAAAACAATCCGGATGAAGTTCAAACACAAGAACTGTCGGGTGCTCAAGTGGTACTAAAAGCTTGTATTGCTGAGGGCGTTGACACTATTTTTGGATACCCGGGAGGAGCCATCATGCCTATTTATGATGCCCTTTACGATTATCGCGATCAGCTGGAACATATTCTGGTAAGACATGAACAGGGCGGTATTCATGCTGGTCAGGGCTATGCCAGAACCTCAGGCAGAACAGGTGTTGTGTTTGCCACCAGTGGTCCAGGAGCAACCAATCTGGTAACCGGACTTGCAGATGCGATGATTGATTCAACACCATTGGTATGTATTACAGGTCAGGTGTTCGCCCATTTGTTAGGGACTGATGCCTTTCAGGAAACCGATGTGATCAACATCACCACTCCCGTCACTAAATGGAATTACCAGATTACTGACGCGAATGAAATTCCGGAAGTCATGGCCAAAGCGTTTTACATTGCCAAGAGCGGAAGACCTGGTCCGGTGTTGATCGACATCACCAAAAATGCACAGCTTCAGCAATTCAGTTTTACCGGTTACAAAGCGTGCAACCATATCCGCAGCTACAGACCAAAGCCTCTTGTAAGAAAAGAATTCACCACAGCTGCTGCAGAAATGATAAACGCGGCAGAACGCCCATTGGTCATCTTTGGGCAGGGTGTTATTTTAGGCTGTGCTGAAAATGAGTTCAAGGCCTTCATCGAAAAATCAGGCATGCCGGCAGCCTGGACCATTCTGGGTTTGAGCGCACTGTCTACCGACCATCCTTTGAATGTTGGCATGCTGGGGATGCATGGCAACTACGGCCCAAATGTACTCACCAACGAGTGTGATGTATTGATTGCAGTGGGCATGCGGTTTGATGACCGCGTCACAGGAAGGCTTGACCGTTATGCAAAACAAGCCAAAGTCATTCACCTGGATATTGATCCATCAGAGATCGACAAAAACGTAAAAGCGGATGTACCTGTCTGGGGAGATTGCAAAGAAACACTTCCCATGATTACGGCTTTGCTGGAGAAGAAAGACCATAGCGCCTGGGTAAACAAGTTCAGTGAGTGCATGGAAAAAGAAATAGAAGCGGTTATCAAGGAAGAGCTTCACCCTTCAACCGATATCCTCACCATGGGAGAGGTGATTGAACAGCTCAATGTGTTGACAAAAGGTGATGCTGTTATTGTTACCGATGTAGGACAACACCAGATGGTGGCTTGTCGTTATGCCAAATTCAACCAATCCAAAAGCAATGTAACATCTGGAGGATTGGGCACCATGGGATTTGCTTTGCCTGCTGCCATTGGCGCGAAATATGGCGCCAAAGACAGGACTGTTGTTGCAGTGATTGGTGATGGTGGTGTTCAGATGACCATTCAGGAATTGGGCACCATCATGCAGAACAACATCAACGTAAAAATCCTCATACTGAACAACCGTTTCCTCGGCATGGTAAGGCAATGGCAAGACCTGTTCCATGAAAAACGGTATTCTTTTGTAGACATTGCCAGTCCTGACTATGTAACAGTAGCCAAAGGATACAACATCGAAGGCAATTCCATTGAGGAAAGAAAAGACTTGATCAGCGCATTGGAAACCATGCTCAATCATGATGGTCCGTACCTGCTGGAAGTCTTTGTAGGAAAGGAAAACAATGTTTTTCCCATGGTACCCCAAGGCTGTGGTGTTGGCGAAATCAGACTTAAATAAACGACAATGAAACAGGAATATACACTGACCATTTATACAGAAAACCAGGTTGGATTGCTCAACAGGATTGCCATCATGTTTTCAAGAAGAAAGATCAACATTGAAAGCATGAATACTTCGCCCTCAGAAATTGAAGGCATACACCGCTTCAATATCCTCATCAACGAAACCGAGGATGTTGTGAGAAAAATCGTGCGCCAGATTGAGAAGCAGGTTGATGTGCTCAAAGCCTATTTCAATACCAATGATACCATCATTTGGCAGGAACTCGCGCTGTACAAGGTGCCTACAGATATCATTGCAGAAAAAGTAAAAGTGGAAAGGCTTTTGAGAACCTATGGTGCCAGGGTGGTTGCTATCAGGTCTGATTATACCATTTTCGAAACGACAGGACAGAGAGAAGAAACAGATACCCTGCTGAAAGTATTGGGTGAATATGGCCTGATTGAATTTGTGAGGAGTGCAAGAATTGCCATCATCAAGGACAGCAAAGGCTTTCACGAAAAACTTAAGGAATTTGAGTTGGCAGAACCAACACAACATATCATTGACGAACCCATTTCTGCTGCTGAGGCAGCCTCCAAAGTGGTTTAAACATTTTCTACAATTAAAAACAAAAAACAAGGTTTATGGCAAAGTTAAATTTCGGTGGAACTGAAGAAAACGTGGTAACGCGTGAAGAATTCCCACTGGCTAAGGCGCAAGAAGTTTTGAAAGATGAAGTTGTGGCTGTAATCGGCTATGGTGTTCAAGGTCCGGGACAGGCATTGAACCAAAAAGAAAATGGTATCAATGTCATTGTTGGACAGCGCAAAAATTCAAAGACTTGGGACAAGGCCATTGCTGATGGATTTGTTCCGGGTGTAACACTTTTTGAAATTGAGGAAGCCCTTGAAAGAGGTACCATCATCTGTTACCTGCTCAGCGATGCTGCACAAATTGCCATGTGGCCAACTGTAAAAAAACACCTGACTCCTGGAAAGGCTTTGTACTTCTCCCATGGTTTTGGTATCACCTATAACCACCAGACTGGCATTGTTCCTCCAGCTGATGTGGACGTATTCCTGGTAGCGCCAAAAGGATCAGGAACTTCTTTGAGAAGGATGTTCCTTCAAGGAAGGGGTTTGAACTCAAGCTATGCCATCTTCCAGGATGCAACAGGCAAAGCGTATGACCGTGTTGTTGCCCTTGGTATTGCCATTGGAAGTGGCTACCTGTTTGAAACAAATTTCAGAAAAGAGGTATACAGCGATCTTACCGGTGAAAGGGGTACCCTCATGGGAGCGATTCAGGGAATCTTTGCGGCACAGTACCAGGTACTGCGCGAAAGGGGCCATTCTCCATCAGAAGCATTCAACGAAACTGTTGAAGAACTGACTCAATCATTGATGCCGTTGGTAGCAGAAAACGGAATGGACTGGATGTACGCCAACTGTTCCACTACCGCCCAAAGGGGTGCATTGGACTGGTGGAAAAAATTCAGGGATGCTACTGCACCTGTATTCAACGAATTATACGATAGTGTTTCAGCTGGAAAAGAAAGCCAACGCAGCATTGACAGCAATTCACAGCCCGACTACCGTGAAAAACTTGAGGTTGAACTCAAAGAACTCAGGGAAAGCGAAATGTGGCAAGCTGGTAAAACAGTCAGAAGCCTCAGGCCTGAAAACCAAGGAAAATAAATATTCCTTAAAACAACCATTTACAGGGGGCATTTCCATGCCCCCTTTTTTATTGCTCAATTGAACTTGAAAATGATTCCGCTATAGTATATTTGCAAAAATATTTTCAGATGAACCTCCACGAATACCAAGCCAAGGAACTGCTCAAGAAATACAATGTACCTGTTCAGGAAGGATTTGCCTGTAGCTCTGTAGAAGAGGCTACTGCAGCGTATGAGCAGATCAAAGAAAAAAGCGGAAGCAGGTTTGCTGTGGTAAAAGCACAGATCCATGCAGGCGGACGTGGCAAGGGTCAGGTGATAGAAACAGGCATCAATGGTGTAAAAGTGGGCAAAAGCCTTGAGGATATCCAAGAATTTGCACAAAAAATACTGGGCGGTACACTCGTAACCATCCAGACAGGTCCTTCAGGAAAACTGGTCAGCAAGATCCTTGTTGCCCAAGACATGTACTATGACGGACCTTCTGAAAGAAAAGAATTTTATCTCTCCATCTTGCTCGACAGGGCTACCGGCCAGAACGTGATCATGTACAGTACTGAAGGCGGAATGAACATTGAAGATGTTGCACATGACACACCTGAAAAAATCTTCAGGGAGTCCGTGCATCCATCAGGTGGTTTGCTTCCTTTTCAGGCAAGAAAAATTGCTTTCAACCTGGGTGTCAGCGGAGACGCTTTCAAAAACATGGTCAAGTTTGTGACCAACCTCTATAATGCCTATGTGGGCCTCGACTGCTCGATGCTGGAAATCAATCCCCTTTTCAAGGCTGCTGATGACAAGATTATCGCTGTGGATTGTAAAATGGGCATTGACGAAAACTCATTGGGAAGGCATGCTGACCTTGCTGCGATGCGTGATTTTTCTGAAGAGGATCCAACAGAAGTTGAGGCAGGAAAATTCAACCTCAACTTTGTGAAGCTCGATGGCAATGTAGGCTGTATGGTAAATGGTGCAGGGTTGGCCATGGCCACCATGGACATGATCAAACTTAGTGGTGGCGAGCCTGCCAACTTCCTTGACGTAGGTGGTACTGCCAATGCACAAACTGTGGAGGCAGGATTCAAGATCATCATGCAGGATCCCAATGTAAAGGCTATCCTCATCAATATCTTTGGTGGAATTGTACGCTGCGACAGGGTTGCTTCCGGTGTAATTGAGGCATACAAAAACCTAGGCAACATCAACATACCCATCATTGTGCGCTTGCAGGGAACCAATGCGGTTGAAGCCAAGAAGCTGATCGATGAGAGCGGATTGAAGGTGCAAAGTGCCATCCTTCTCAGCGAAGCTGCTGACCTGGTAAAGAAAGCAGTTGCCTGATAGCCATTCAACCCCACATATTGTCCTTTCGGGTTTATCCCATTGTATTGCTGCTCATTGCATCTCCCCTGCTCCTGTTGGCGCAACGGAAGAATGATGACCTGAACTACCATATCAAAAAAACGCCGACGCCGATTTTGATTGATGGCGTTATCGATGAGGCATGGTTGATGGCTGAAACTGCAGACAACTTCAACATGGTATTGCCCATGGACACCAGCAAAGCCCTGGTGAAGACTGCTGTAAAAATGAGTTATGATAACGATCATCTTTACCTGATTGCCATCTGCTACACCAAGCCCGACCAGGCATACATGGTTGAATCCCTGAAAAGGGATTTTGCTTTTGGCAAGAATGATAATTTCCTGCTTTTCATGGATCCCTTCGACGACCAAACCAATGGGTTCAGTTTTGGCTCTAATGCTGCCGGAGCGCAATGGGACGGTAT
>CANEWJ010000122.1 GCA_947442625.1 Chitinophagaceae bacterium | reverse complement strand
CTCAACCCCTGGTAAGCTGCAGCGAGATTAAACCATGCCAAATCGTTGTAAGGAAAATCTTCTATGATGTTGAGGTGGAGTCGAATGCTCTCTTCGCTTCTTCCAGTAAAATCGGTCCAAAAACAAATCTTGTAGAGCGCCTCTTCATTGTTGGGGTCATATGTAAGAATCAGGCTAAGACAATCGAATATTTTTTCAAATGCCTCATAGTCGTCATATACGTCGGCCAATTCAAAAAGCAGGTCAATCCGCTCATCACCTTCAAAATGTGTAATGGCATTTTCCAGCAGTTCCACCGCTTTATCCTGCATGTCCAGGGCCAGATAAGCATCGGTTCTTAAAATATAGATGTCAATGTCATTGCGATCCAAAATCTCGGCCTTGTCCAGGAGCACAAGGGCACGTTTGTATTGCCGGCTGGCAATCAGCAAGTCGGCTTTTTTTACCAACAGCGTGCAGGAATAAGGATATTGAAGAATTCCCATTTCGGCTGCTTCCATTGCTTTTGAGAGTGTTTGCTGGTCGTCAAAATGATCGATGATGCGCTCAAATGACTCTTCAGAGAGGAAACCATTGCCCCTGCCTTCGCACAATCGCTCATAGGCCTTCAGGAGGTCTTGGATGTCATCATTATCTGGCAATTTGGATTCTCCTGTCATTTTTAGGTGGTTGCTGTAAGTTAAGGAATCGCCGGAATTATACTGCTACCCCTTGCATTTCTTTTTAAAGAGATTGCTTTTTGATAAATTTTCTAGGAAAACTTGCATATGTGAGAATTTATGTTAATTTTGTACTAATAATGAAAAGCTTACACAACCTATACTCCCATGTTTTCAAGAAATCAGTTGCACTTGTTGCAGTGATTGTATTGTCACATGCTGCATTCGCTGTTGATGGCATCATCGTTAAATCAAAATCTTCTAAGGCCTCTTTTTCAAACATGAAAAAGAACCTCACCCTCAACCTGAATGCGGGTTTCACTTACGCAGGAAACAGGTCTTTTGGTTTTAAGAAAGTAGGTAAAGAGAACATGTTCAATTCGGTAATTTCCTACCAGAAAGGAAACATCACTTATATGATTCCTTACAAAAACAGAGGAATGCTTCAGCGTTTCAAGACGCCTCAGAAACCACAGCACTGAGATCAATTATTTTCTTCCTTTTTTGCTTTCCTCATAACTTAATACCCTGTAACCACTGCTCGGTATATCAAATTTTTGTATTGGTACAGGGTCGAAGTTGATAGCGGTGGCTGTATAGACCACCATGGTATTCCCTTTTGTGTAAGAAAATTGAAGTGCCATCCCCGGCAAAGAACCAAACTGACTATCAACCTCAGGATTCTCTGTCGAAATCTCCCTGGTAAAGAAAATGCCAACAACAGTACTGTCTTTCAAGACAGCATCCGCCCTGCTGCATTTGAATCCAATCAATGCTATACTGTCTTCCGAGAAAGCATAGTCCAAATTTTGAAACTTGGCATTGGTCTCGGCCCAGTTTTCCCGGTTAAGGGGGATCAATATTTTCTGGGACCCCAATTCCCGAATCACGGCTCCCTTTCCCTCTCTTGCGTCAAAAATGGTAATGGTTTTGCCGATTGAACTGCTCATTTCTGATCTCAGATGCCCCCCTTTGGTCATCTGAACAGCCCTTGCATCATCTGCAATCTTTATCCCGTCAATGAAGGTTGAAACCGTGAAAACAAGGGTTCCTTCTGAAAACCTTTTTTGTGCCATTGATGGAGCAACAGCAAAAAGGAAAATCGGAAGAAGGAAACTTTTCATGTCACTATTTTTTCTTTACCTTTTGCTGCATATCACTGACCTTTTTTTGTGTAGCCTGCATCTGCTCAAGGCGCTCCTGCCATTTGGATTTCTCCCTTGGCTTTTTCTTGTTGGATTGAATTTCTGCAAGAATCTTATCATGATCAATGATATAATTCTGGATCACAAACTGCAATAACAACGTGATAACATTTGATACAGTATAATACCAGGTAAGCGCTGAAGGAAGTCCGTTGAAGATGCCCAATAACATGATGGGGAAAATATAGGGCATGTACTTCATCACCGGATTGTTCTGATCAGGAGTCATGCTCATGCTGTACAATGAGATCAGTAAACTTGTCACTACTGCCAGTACAGTGAACAAGGAGAGATGGCTACCCAAACCAGGGATACTAAAATCCCAGCTGAAGACTGCATCATAAGAGGAAAGGTCTTTTGACCACCAGAAGGGTACACCCCGCAAAGTGATGTTGGAATTGAAGAAGCTATACAAGGCAAAGAAAATGGGAATCTGTAGCAAGGCAGGAATACATCCACCCAGTGGGTTGACGCCTGCAGTGCGGAACAGTTTCATTTGCTCCATGCTATACGCTTGTTGATCATCTTTCAACTTTTCCTTCAAAACATCCAACTCTGGGCGGAGGGCCTTCATTTTGGCACCACTCACATAGGAGGTATAGACCAGGGGAGATGTCATCAAACGAATGAAAAGGGTGAGCAACAAAATGGCCAAGCCAAGGCTTTCTACATACTTCTCAAAAAGCCCAAACACAGGAAGAACAATCCACCTGTTGATGTATTTAACGAAGGCATAAAAACCCTGGCCGAGATTTACCATGTCTTCCATGTCCATCTTGTATTGCTTGAGGATGGCAAAATCGTTGGGGCCTACATAAAACCTGTAACCAAGGTTCACGGCAGTTGATGCGGGGAAAGTGGTCCGCAGGTTGGCCGTGGTCTGTGCAACAATTTTGAGTGAATCATCCGGCACCTTGCAGTTGATGTCTACATAACTGAATCCATTTTCTGCGATGATGGTTGTGTTGAAGAACTTCTGCTTGACGCCCAGCCACTTAAGCCCATCATCCCAATTTTTTCCAAGCCCATCACTCATGGTAAAATAATCAAACCCGCTTTGCCCGTATAAGCCCAGTTGTGTTTCACGCTTTTCTGTCTGGATATCACGCTCCTGTTGATCCGCCTGCACTTGCCAGAGCATGTTGATCGTATTGTTTGTAAACAAACGGTCGGCTCCTTTTACACCCAGGTTCCATTCAAACATGTACTGCCCTTTTTTAAGGCGATAGCGATGTTCAATTGATTTTCCGGATGAGTCAGAAAGCGTAAATGATAAGGTTGACGTTCCATCTGCATCAGTGGTGATTTGTGAAGGAGAGAAGTAGAGATCCCCGGATGAAGACGTCTGGTTGATCCCTGTGTTGATGAGGTAAGAAAGTTTATTAAATCCAGCTGAAACCAATTGTACATTGCTGCTGTCAATCGATTTATATTGCTTGAGTGCTACAGCGGTTGGACGACCACCCTGGTTGCTGAAAGTAATTTTGACCAAGTCATTTTCCAACACTGAAGTTGAAGCAGCAATGTTGCCTTGCTGAATAAAACCTCCAGGCGTTCCGACAAGGGCAGCGGTATCCGTCATTGCCTCAACAGCAGCAACAGTGTCCTTGATCACTGGCTGAATAGCAGCGATGGAGTCCCTGATTTGTTTTTGCTTGGCCTCGAGTTCAAGTTGGCCCTGGCGGGTAAAATAAAAATAAGCAATGAACAGGATGGCGAGCAGCGCAATGCCAATGACCGAGTTCTTTTCAAATTTCATGTGTAGAAGTATTGAGGGGCAAAGGTAATGAACTGGATCGTAATCAGACCCCACCAACCTAAGCCCGTAAACGAATGTTTTATCAGATCATATCTCCCTGCAAAGCACCAGGGTTATTGACATTTTTTTTTGCCGCAAAAACCTTCGCAGCCTTGACAAAATGAACAAAAATAGGATGTGGATTCTCAACAGTGCTTTTCAGCTCCGGATGGTACTGAACACCAATAAAGAAGGGATGACCAGGTATCTCCACAATCTCGACCAGGTTGGTTTCTGGATTCAGGCCGCTGGCCTTGAGCCCGGCAGCCTGCATGGCATCAAGGTATTTGTTGTTGAACTCCCAGCGGTGCCGGTGGCGTTCTGAAATCAGTTCAGACCCGTAGATTTCATAAGCAAGGGAACCCTTTTCAACTTTACAGGGATAGGCGCCCAAACGCATGGTCCCCCCTTTGCTGGTAATGGCTTTCTGTCCTTCCATCAAATCAATCACCGGATCAGGTGTTGCAGGATCCATTTCAGTTGAATGTGCCTGAAGCAACCCCAGCTGGTTTCGGGCAAATTCAATGACCGACATTTGCATACCCAGGCAGATACCAAAAAATGGAAGGCCATTTTCCCGCGCATATTTTACGGCCAATATTTTTCCATCAATACCACGATGCCCAAAGCCAGGAGCAACCAACAGTCCATCCAAACCCTGGAGCTTCTCGTCAACATTGTCTGTTGTAATAAATTCACTGTGTACATCCACCACTTCTACTTTGCATTCATTCATGGCACCTGCGTGAATAAAGGCTTCCAGAATTGATTTGTATGCATCCTGCAACTCAATGTACTTTCCAATCAATCCTATGGTTACGGTAGATGTGGGATTGTATAGTTTTTCAAGGAACCCTTTCCAAATGGTGAGGTCTGGCTCAGGATACCAGGTGATGTTCAGTTTTTTAAGACAGATGATGTCCAGCTGTTCCTGCTGCATCAACAACGGAACTTCATAGATGCTGACGGCATCTGCAGCTTCAATCACAGCATCGGTTTTGACATTGCAGAACAAGGCAATTTTTGCCTTTAATTCCTTGGACAATGGCTGCTCGGTTCTGCATACTATGATATCAGGATGCACACCATTTTCACTCATCATTTTCACGCTGTGCTGGGTAGGCTTGGTCTTGAGTTCTTTTGCCGCCTTCAGATAAGGCACCAGTGTAAGGTGTACCACCAGACAATCCTCTTCTGGAAGCTCCCACTGCAACTGCCTGACTGCCTCGATAAATGGAAGACTTTCAATATCGCCTACTGTTCCTCCGATTTCAGTGATGATGATGTCATATCCTGACGCTGCTAACAATTGCATGCGTCTTTTGATTTCATCCGTGATATGGGGAATAACCTGCACTGTTTTTCCAAGGTAAGCGCCCTCCCTTTCTTTATTGATAACAGATTGGTAGATCCTCCCAGTGGTAACATTGTTGGCCTGTGTAGTGAAGCTGTTGAGGAAACGCTCATAATGACCAAGGTCAAGATCGGTTTCTGCGCCATCCTCGGTTACATAACACTCTCCATGCTCATAAGGATTCAGTGTTCCTGGATCGACATTGATGTAGGGGTCAAACTTTTGGATGGTTACCTTAAACCCCCTTGCCTGGAGAAGCTTGGCCAATGAGGCGGAAACAATACCCTTGCCTAACGATGAAGTAACCCCACCGGTTACAAAAATGTACTTGGTCATACGATTTAAACTTTTTTGATCAGTCTCGCAGGCTGGTTGTGGTCCCGGAAATGAATAATGAATGGACCAGCAGAAATTGCTTAGAAAAATCTGAAGGTCGTACAAACATACTATTAATTTGCTTTATGAAAAAAACGATCCTATCTTATCATCATATGGTGTTTTCCATGCTGCAATGGCTCCCCAGTTTTCTCCATTGATGACAACATCTGTTCCTTTGACCGTGCCCAACAATGCAGATTTGATTCCAGATGCAGCAAGCATTGTTTCAAAAGCAAGTTGCTTGGAAGGCGATACCGATACTACTACCCGGCTTTGTGATTCACCGAACCAAAATGCATCTGCCCTGAGTGATGAATCTTCCTGTGCAGCCTCAAATCCAAGCCCAGCAACAAAGCTACTTTCAAGGAGCGTAATGAAAAGACCACCTTCGCTTACATCATGGGCAGATTGAATACGTTTTTCTGCAATCAATTTCAACACAGCCTGTTGCACTGCAAACTCCTCGTCCAGATCAAAATGTGGTGCGGGTGAATATTCTACACCACAGATCTTGTGCAAGTATTCGGAACAATTGATATCGTTGTTTGATTGACCAAGGAGGTAAACCAGATCACCTTCTTCCCTGAAGCCCAATGTCATTTTATCCTCAATTGAATCAAGCACACCTACCATACCAATGGTAGGCGTTGGATAAACTGCACCATCCGGATGCTGGTTGTAGAAACTGACATTCCCACCCGTAACAGGTGTATCAAATTTTTTACACGCTTCACCCATTCCCCTTACGGCTTCCACAAACTGAAAATACACCTGAGGGTCGTATGGATTACCGAAATTCAGGCAATTGGTTACACCCAACGGAACCCCTCCACTGCAGACAATATTTCTTGCAGCCTCTGCCACTGCAATCATGGCTCCCTTGTATGGATCGGAATATACATATCTGCTGTTGCAATCTGTTGTTACAGCAAGTGCCTTCCCCGTTTCTTTCACCAATACAACTGGGGCATCGCTGGGATTGTTGGTAGCGGTATTGCCTGTACCTACCATGCTATCGTACTGGGTATAAATCCATTTTTTACTGGCAATATTGGGGATAACAGCGAGTTGCTGTGCAACATATTTCAGGTCTGTTGGTACAGCAACTTCAGCAGGATCAAAGGCAGCAATTTTTTCAAAATAAACAGGTGTGCTATAGGGTCTGTCATTGACAGGGGCGCCGCCACCCAATACAAGACTTTCTGCAGGAAGAACTGCTTCCAGTTCTCCATTCATGTAAAACCGCAGCATTCCGTCGGTGGTAACTTCCCCAATTTCAGAACAAGGAAGATCCCATTTCTCAAATATATCAAGCACTTCTTTTTCCCTTCCTTTGGTGACCACCATCAACATCCTTTCCTGGCTTTCACTCAAGAGGAGCTCCCATGCCTTCATGTTTTGTTGGCGCTTTGGCACCTTATCGAGATCAATCCTCATGCCCACACCGCCTTTTGCACTGGTTTCTGCAGTAGAACAGATGATGCCTGCAGCACCCATGTCTTGCATGCCCACCAGTGCTCCCGTAGGAATGAGTTCAAGACAGGCTTCCAGCAATTTCTTTTCCTGGAATGGGTCACCCACCTGAACAGATGGCAAATCTTTTGCACTCTCTGCCGTAATATCTGCCGATGCAAAGGATGCACCACCAATGCCATCTTTTCCAGTGGCAGAACCTACAATGAATACAGGATTTCCTTCACCTTCAGCAGTTGCGCTAACGGTTTGACCCACCTTTACAATACCCACACTCATGGCATTGACCAATGGATTGGTATGGTAACAGTTTTCAAAATACACTTCACCACCAACCGTTGGAACACCGAAGCAATTCCCATAATGACCAATTCCTTCAACAACTCCTTTGAGCAGGTGTCTTGTCTTTGGATCGTTGATATTGCCAAATCGAAGTGAGTTCAGCGCCGCAATTGGGCGTGCCCCCATTGTAAATATATCGCGGTGAATCCCACCAACACCTGTTGCTGCTCCCTGGAAAGGTTCGATTGCAGAAGGGTGATTGTGCGATTCAATCTTGAACACTACACCATACCCATCTCCAATATCTGCGAGACCTGCATTTTCCTCACCGGCCTTGACAAGCAGTTTGCTGCCATCCCTGGGAAGGGTTTTGAGCCATTTTATTGAATTTTTGTAACTGCAATGTTCACTCCACATGACAGAATAGGCTGCCAATTCATTGAAATTGGGTGTTCGTCCCAGGATCTGCTTGATGCTTTCAAATTCTTCGGGAAGCAGTCCAAGCTGCTTGGCGGTCTCTACTGTTGTTTCCATGTTTATATTAAGAAAT
>CANEWJ010000121.1 GCA_947442625.1 Chitinophagaceae bacterium | reverse complement strand
TTGTCGAAGTTTACTTTTTGCTGTGCCGTCTCTGCTGTTTCCTTTGTCAGCAGTGCCTCTTTACCGGTGATCCAACTCTTGATTTTTTCGATGCGCCATACGATGGCGGCCAGGGTTGGGTTTACTTTTCTGGTAGGTGGTTTTTTTCCGAAGGCCTGGGCCATTTCTGTAAAGATGGACCGGTAAGTTTTGTTTTCTGCAGAGAGGATAAACCTTTCTGCAGCAATATCCGACTTCATCAACAAGACCATGGTAGTAGCAACATCAGCGGCATCTACAAAGCCACTAACGCCTTCTGTATACCATGGAAATTCATTGAAGGCATTCCTGAACATGGCAGAAGAACCAGTTCCCCATTGGGCAAGGCCAAGAATAATTACGGGGTTTACAATCACGGCATTCAACCCCTCACTGATTGCCCGCCAAACTTCCAGCTCGCCTAGGTATTTGCTCAAGCCATAGACCGATGGATTGGCATTGTCATCCCATTTCACATTTTCTGTAACGGTGGTATTGTTCCGCTTTCTGCCAAGCGCTGCAACAGAACTTACATGCACGAGTTTCTGAACGCCGGTGGCAAGCGCGGCATTCACCACATTGGCCGTGCCTTCCACATTGATCTTCATCAATGCATCGGCCTTGGTGGGATTGAAGGAAACCAGTCCTGCACAATGGTAAACCCGTGCACAACCCGTCATCAATTCCATCAAAAACACCACGTCAAGGATATCTCCTTGCACCCATTGCACCTGCTGGATTTCCGCTGCAGTAAGTTCTGAGGGGATGGCTGAACGGTACAATGCCACCACTTCATCACCTTCTTTTAACAATGCGCGAATAAGATGGATGCCTACCAGTCCGGATGCTCCGGTGACCAATGTTTTCAAAGTTGGAAAATTTATTGTTCGCTATATACCACTGAACTGTTCGAGGAAGCGCACGTCGTTTTCACTGAACAACCTGATGTCTGTAATGCCATATTTCAGGAGTGCTGGACGCTCTACTCCCATCCCGAAAGCAAAGCCAGTATATTTCTCAGGATCAATGCCACAGTTTTTCAATACATTGGGATGCACCATGCCGCAACCAAGGATTTCCAGCCATCCCGTTCTTTTACAGACAGCACAGCCATCGCCCTTGCAGAGCATGCAACTGATGTCCATTTCTGCACTGGGTTCAGTAAATGGAAAATAACTGGGCCTGAAACGGACCTTCACATCCTCTCCAAACATCTCTCTCACGAAAAAATAAAGGGTCTGTTTGAGGTCGGCAAAAGAAACATTCTCGTCTATGTACAAACCTTCCACCTGGTGGAAGAAACAATGGGAGCGGGCGCTGATGGTTTCGTTGCGGTAAACCCTGCCAGGACAAATGATCCTGATGGGCAACTGTTGCTTTTCCATTTCCCTGATCTGCACATTACTGGTATGCGTACGCAACAGGATTGCAGGATCGGTAGAAAGATAAAAAGTGTCCTGCATATCTCGCGCAGGATGGTTTTCATCCAGGTTGAGTGCAGTAAAATTGTGCCAGTCGTCTTCAATCTCCGGACCTTCGGCCACTGTGAAGGAAAGGCGTTGGAAGATTTCTACAATCCTGTTGCGCATCAGTGTTACAGGATGTCTGCTGCCTGTTGGCAAAGGAGTACCGGGCAAGGTGAAATCAATCTGCTCTGCTGCCCCAGCACCCATCAGGTCGATGCGCTCTTTTTCAGTGGCAAATTTTTCTTCTGCCAATTGCTTGAACCCGTTCATGGTTTGACCGAATTCCTTTTTTTGATCAACAGGAACATTTTTCATTTCCCCCATCATCGCTTTCACAATTCCTTTTACGCCAAGGAACCTGATCCTGAACTGCTCAAGTGAATCCGCATCCGATGCAGTGAAACTGGTAATCTCTTCACTGTATGCCTTGACCTGACTAAGAATTTCTTCCATCCCGCGAAGATAACAAATCAACGCTTCATTCAGATGGCCCTTTACCGCAGTTTTTTGGATTTTGCGGAGGAAATTATCATCAGTTTACAGTAGGTTTGCCTAAACTTAACTGCATGTCGTTTTATAGCCTTACTGATTTTCTTGAGCCCATTCATTTGGCAGCAATCACGGGAGATGGTGAAATAAAAGAGGGGCAGATAGGCAGATCTCTGGGTATGTATGAAGATGAATTCCCAGATCTTACCAATACCGATATTGTGATTGCCGGTTGTGACGACCTTCGGGGCGATGGAAATCCTGCAGACCTTGCAGGCATCAACAGGATCAGGAAAGAATTTTACGCCCTTTATTTCTGGCACAAGGATATCAAGATCGCAGACATTGGCAACATCAAAATAGGAGAAAGCCTCTCTGATACTTATGCGGCCGTGAAGACGGTTGCAGAAGAACTGATCAAAAACGGAAAAACATTTATCCTGCTTGGAGGATCCCATGACCTTACCCTTGCGGTATATGAGGCATACCAGAGCATGGGAAAGATCATTGAAGCCACAGGCGTTGATGCCTACATCGACCTTTCGATTGACAATCCGGTAAAATCGAAAAACTTTCTGATGGAGATGCTCACGGGTGAACCCAATTTCATCCGTCACTACAACCATATTGGGTTTCAGAGTTATTATGTTCATCCGCACATGCTGGAGACCATGGACAAACTGCGTTTTGATTGCTACCGGCTGGGCAAAGTGAAAGAGAACATTGAAGAGATGGAGCCTACCATCCGCAGCAGCGATTTCATGAGTTTTGATTTGGCTGCCCTCGGATCTGCTACATTCTGGGAAGGCAGCAGCCCCAATGGTTTCAATGGCGAAGAGGCCTGCACGCTGATGCGCTTTGCGGGCATGAATCAGAAGATGAAAGCCGTTGGCATTTATGGTTACAACCAACAGCAGGACCCGTTCAACAACCTTGCCAAGCAGGTTTCGCAGATGTTATGGTACTATATTGATGGTCTTCACTTTGGCAGAACCGAAGCCTCGTTGGATGACAAGGAAATGTTCATTGAATGCCATCTTGCTTTTGCTGCGATAGAAAGTACCTTCATCAAAAGCCGAAAAACCGGAAGGTGGTGGATGAAGATGCCTGATGGGCAATACGTGCCTTGCTCTTACAACGACTTCAATATGGCGGGAGAGAATGAGATTCCAGAAAGGTGGTTGAGGTTGCAGGAGAGGGGTTTAGGGGTTTAGGGGTTTAGGGGTTTAGGGGTTTAGGGGTGGAGAGGTTTAGGGGTTTAAGAGTGTGAATTAAAAACTTGTTTATGCGTATATCAACAATGCGTCTTTTTGTTATTGCGGTGTTGCCATTTCTTCTTGGCGCTTGCTCGATGCAACAAAAAATTGGGAAGGCCGCGAATGCTTTGCTGATCAGGGATTCAAGCCTGTTGCAGGCCCATGTGGGCATTGCCGTTCAGGATCCTGAAACTGGAAAATTCCTGTATCAATACCAATCAGGCAAGTTCTTTACCCCAGCGAGCAATACCAAGATTTTCAGTGCCTATGCGGCAATGAAACATTTGCCCAACAAG
Organism: Chitinophagaceae bacterium; assembly: GCA_947442625.1. GTDB lineage: Bacteria > Bacteroidota > Bacteroidia > Chitinophagales > Chitinophagaceae > Pollutibacter. The sequence goes on along the minus strand of CANEWJ010000121.1, from coordinate 4,223 downwards.
CTCCCTGCGGCCATCCTCACAGATATGGACACTGCCGTATTGGTAACGCCTACAGGAGACCCGAGCTTTCTTCATCCTGAATTTTCCCGTCAACCTTTGTTGGAGAAACTAAAGTCGATCCAGAAACCCCTTTACTTGTTGAACAACAACTGGAACAGCAAGGCCCTTGGCATGGGATGGAGCTGGGATGACTACTCTGAAGAATACATGACCGAGCGAAGTGCATTCCCAGTGTATGGCAACCAGGTGCAATGGTTTCAACAAAAATCGAAAAAAGAAAATCCCACCTACCCCGGAGATACCATTGATCTGTTTGTTTACTCCAATCCGGAAGTGAATTGGCCTGTTGATTTCGGAAAATCAAGAAACAGTTTTGCGGTGCAAAGAAGCCAAAGCAGCAATGCGTTTCAACTGTTTGAGGGAAAAGAACAGCAGGTAACAGTGGTTGTACCCTATATCACCAATGGCAACCTGACTGGCTTAGAACTCCTGAAAGATACCCTGCACAAAGAGGTCAGGCTAGCCAGTGATGGTCTTGTTAACGCATCCAAAGGAAAGTTCAGTGAAACCATTTATTCTCAGCCAACAGATACCTTGTTGAGGAACATGATGTACCGCAGCGATAATTTTTATGCAGACCAATGTCTTGAGATGGTCAGCCAGGTATTGTTGAAAAAAATGGACGAGCAAGCCATCATCCAGGAATTGTTGAAAAAAGACCTTTCAGACCTTCCTCAAGTACCCAGATGGGTAGACGGCAGTGGCCTCAGCCGCTTCAACCAGTTTACGCCAGAAGACATGATCATGGTGCTGAACAAAATCAAGGCAGAACAACCTTGGGAAAGGATTACAGGCATTTTTGCACCCGCTGGTTCAGGCACACTCAGGATGTACAAATCAAAGAATGGCCCTTTCATTTATGCAAAATCGGGCTCATTGACTGGGGTGGTTTGTCTGAGTGGATATGTTTATTCGAAAGATAAAAAATGGCTTACGTTCTCCATCATGATCAACAACCACAATGCATCTGGGGCGGTACTGAGGAAGAGGATTGAGGCGTTTTTGGAAAGGTTGTGAGGGTTGAGGGGTGGAGAGGTTTAGAGGTGGAGAGGTTTAGGGGTTTGGGTGTGGATGCCGGTCAGACCCTGAAGATGTCGTTTAAATAATCATTCTTCACTTCTACATAAATTGGTTTGCCATCAAAATGCGTGGTGGTGTTGCTGCACAGTGAAAGGCGCTCAACAAGATCAAGCATCTCCATTTCATCCAATTTTTTACCGGCTTTCACCGCATGTTTTTTGGCCAGTGTTTTGGCAATTTTTTCCTTATAGGATTGGTGCAAGGTTGATGCTGCATCCTTTACATCCTCAAGAACCATTTCTATCACCGATTGGTTGTTCTCAGAGGGATGATCGGCAGGGCTTCCTTGCAAGAGAAAAGCATTGTTACCAAAAGGTTCCAGCTGATACCCCATTTGCAACAGATCAGGTAAAATAGACTGGAGGAGCTGTGCATCTGTCGGGGAGAGCTGGATGGCAATGGGGAAAAGATTCTGCTGTATGGTCATCCCCTTTCCCTGCCAGCTGGCATTGAATTTTTCAAACAATACCTGCTGGTGCGCCAGTTGCTGGTGCATGATGGTCATGCCAACGGGCTGCTCAAAAACAACATAGCTGAGATGGATCTGGTGAATGGATGATTGCCCATTTACGCCCAGCGCCCTTGGCACTTCATTGTCTGATGAGGACTGAAACGGATTACCGGGTTTGGGTTGAAAATCCTGAAAAGTGGACTGTTCTGCCAGTTGAGACTTCGGGGCCTGGTCAAAAAAATCTCTCCAACTGCTGAGATTGCTGGATGATTCAATGCGATGGGCCTGGTTACGGCCTACAAATGATTTGTACAAACCACTGGACCTCACTTCATCTTGCTGTGGCTGGGTGAATGGTTTTGAAATTGCATCCATCTGCTGTATTCCGGCATCCAATCCGAAATCAATGGCTGGAGCAATACTGAATTGCGCCAGGGAATGCCTGATCGCAGACTTGATGAATGCATACACCAGCTTCTCATCCTGGAATTTTATTTCCTGTTTGGTTGGATGCACATTGACATCAACATGGGCAGGATCAAGATCGATATACAAAGCAAAGAAAGGAAAACTTCCTTGCGGAATCAGTTCTTCATAAGCACTGACAATAGCATGGTTGAGGTATGCGTTTCTAACAAACCTGTTGTTGACAAAAAGGTATTGATCACCCCTGGTTTTTTTGGCCGTTTCCGGCTTCCCAATAAAACCTGTAATGTCAAGATAGTCTGTCTTTTCATCTACCTGAACCAGCTTTGTGGCATATGTATTTCCCATCAGCTGCACCACCCTTTGCTTCAAGGTTCCCTTGTCCAAATGAAATACCTCCTGCCCATTGCTGGAGAGGGAGAAAAAAATATTGGGAAAGGCCAGGGCTACACGGATGAACTCATCTGTGATGTGCTTGAGCTCAACAACATTGCTTTTCAAAAAATTCCTTCTTGCCGGCACATTGAAAAAAAGGTTTTTCATGCTGATGGAACTGCCTATACTGCAACTGCATGGCCCCTGTCTCAGGACCTTGCTGTTCTCAATTTCTATTTCGGTTCCCAACTCATCCTCTTCCCTTCTGGTGCGCAACAATACCTGGGAAACGGCAGCAACAGAGGCCAATGCCTCGCCCCGGAAGCCCATGGTCTTGATCTTTTGGAGGTCTTCAATTCCGGTAATCTTGGAGGTGGCATGCCTCTCAAAACAATTCCTTGCGTCTTCCTCGCTCATCCCCTTTCCATTGTCTACAACCTGCAAAATGGCTTTGCCGGCATCCTCCACAATCAACTTGATTTCTGTGGCCCCTGCATCCACGGCATTTTCAAGCAACTCTTTCACCGCACTGCCCGGACGCTGGATGACTTCTCCAGCAGCAATCTGGTTGGCAATATGGGTGGGAAGTAGTTGGATGAGGTTGGGCATTGGGGTTGAGGGTTGAGAGGTTGAGGGGTTGAGCTTGCCAGCCGAAGGCTGGGGAAATTGAAGAGGTTGAAGGGGTTGAAGGAGGTTTAGAGAGGTTTAGAGCAGTAGAAGGAATTTCATTGGTTTTTCATTTGTTGCTTGCTGTAGAAATGATAACTTACAATCTTTAACTCCTGCGAATCAGTTTCAGTGCATTGGGCAATCAAAAACGGCGGTTTTAATCATCAAAGCCATCGAAAATAACGGCGCTACATGCATGAATCTTTCGCAAGTATAGAGATTTCAACATACAAAGTTAACAAAAGACATCGTCATGAGCAGTAGAATTTCCCTTGTTTCAGTGTTGTTTTTGCTTTTATCCCTGGCTTCAAAAGGCCAAAATGCCTCAAACTGGGCAGACAGTGTCATGAAAACACTGTCTCCAGATGAGAAAATTGCACAATTGATCATGGTAAGGCTGTCCAGCATTGACAGCAAAACCAAGACAGTGACCTTCTATGATTCAACAGTGGAGCGTGATATTCGGAAATACAATATCGGAGGAATCTGCCTTTTCCAGGGTGCCCCTGTAAAGCAAGCCTCCCTTGTGAACAGGTTGCAATCCATTGCCAAAACACCTATCCTGATGGCCATTGATGGGGAGAACGGCGTTGGCATGCGGCTGGACAGTGTTGCAGGACTGCCAAGGATGATGATGCTTGGTGCCCTGCGGGATACGAACCTGGTTTACCGCTATGGAAGCTGGGTGGCAGAACAATGCAGGCAGCTGGGCATCCAGGTCAATTTTGCTCCAGTGGTAGACGTGAACAACAACCCCAACAATCCAGTCATCAATGATCGTTCTTTTGGAGAGAACAAGTACAAAGTGGCCACCATGGGTGTTCAATACATGCTGGGCATGCGCGACAAGGGCGTGATGGGTTCAGCCAAACATTTTCCAGGTCATGGCGATGTAGATGTGGATTCACATTTGGCCATGCCCGTGATCAGCAAATCAAAAGAACAACTCGACAGCCTGGAGTTGTATCCCTTTCAAAAAATATTTGATGCTGGCATCGGTAGCGCCATGATTGGACATCTTTTTATCCCTGCCATTGACAGCAATACCAACAGGGTTGCCTCAGTATCAAAAAAAACCGTTACAAAATTACTGAAGGAAGAAATGGGATTCAAAGGCATCACTTTCACAGATGCCCTGGAGATGAAGGGTGTTGCCAATGCC
>CANEWJ010000120.1 GCA_947442625.1 Chitinophagaceae bacterium | reverse complement strand
TGTGGGAATTCTATTGGATCAAATCGGAGGAACTGAGGGAAAAGTTCACCCCACTTTGTTTGGGACAGTCTGCTGCAAAAACTGCCAAGCACCTGATGGTATTCGTAACCAGGCAAGACCATTGGAAAGCCCATGCCAAATGGAATTATAACAATTTCAAATTGGATATCGGAGATCAGCCACCCACCAAAAGACAACAACGCGGATTGGATTATTATGGTAAGTTGATGCCCGTGGTGTATGCCCAGGATTGGTTTGGATTCATGACCCTGATCAGGAAAGTGGTTTGTTTCATCAAGGGCTTCAACAATCCTTTCGCGCGCATCTCTGGCAGCCGTGACCAGAAAGTGATCGTGCACAAATCCTGTGCACTTGCCGCACAAACATTCATGCTTGCCATCTCTGCCCACGGATACGATACCTGCCCGATGGAAGGCTTTGATTCAAAACGCGTAAAAAAATTGATGGCCCTTCCTGCTGGCGCAGAAGTCAACATGATTGTATCGATAGGAAAAGGCACTGAAAAAGGGATCCACGGAGAAAGAAAAAGATTGCCTTTTGAAGAAGTGGTTTTTGTTCGATAACTTTCTTGTCAGCGCCTGTAATGATCAGTCCAGCTCTTCCGCTTTTAAGACCTTGATGTCTTTGGAGAGCTGTTCCATGTCCAGCGCGAGTGTCCCATTGTAAATGCCCCTGATCCTTCCTGTTTTGTCTACCAGCAAAACATGTTCAGTATGCAAAAAATCGGTGCTGTCTTTGGTAAACCCCAATGCCTCTTCTGCAAAATAAGACCTCCTGGCAAGGGTATAGATATCAGTCTTGGGTCCTGTAAGCAAATGCCAGTTGGGGGCAATGATCTTGTTGGTATTGGCATATTCCCTCAACCTTGGAACGCTGTCCCGCCAGGGAGTGACGGAAAAAGAAAGAAAGACAATGCCGGAGTCTTTAGCTGATTCACTGTTCAGATTCCTGAGTTTGGACATCATGCCCGGACAGATGCTTCCGCATCCGGTAAAAAAGAAATTGGCTACCTGAATTTTCCCCTGCACATCTTTCTCAGTAAATGCTTTACCATCCTGGTTGCTCAGCGCAAACTTACCAATGGTATGGGTGATGGTATTTTCAACGCCGCCATCACCCTTCAAAAAAATAGGCGTAAAATCTGGCGCATTGTAATAGGGCAATGCCTGATCTGAAGCTTGCTGCTTGCAGCCCATCACCAGAAAAAACAAACTAATTGATGCCAACACTATCCGATACATTGATACAGTTTTTTGTTCCGAGCAGCCCATAGCGCCTGCCGTCACGGATGATATAATTGGATCGGATGTTGCCATCGTCATACCATTGTTTTTGTGATCCCGATTCATATCCCCGATCGTAATTCATTTCGCGCACCAGTTTTCCTTCTGGGTTCCATTCCCTGCAAGTGCCCTGGTATTCTCCATTGGCAAAAAAATAATGCGCCTGCATTTTGCCATTGCTCCAGTACCTTTTTAACGAGCCGGTTTTGACCCCCATCGCATAATAGCGCTGCTCCATCAAAACACGGTTCTCATGAAACCTTCTGAACTCGCCATGTTCCAGGCCATTGTAAAAAGAGGTAACAGCAAGCGTATCAGCAGTTCCCGGATAAAATTCATGTTGCACAATGCCCTTGGGTTGCATCTTGCATCCCATCAAAACAATCAGGCAAAGGGCAAACCCACTAATTCGAAACCGTACCGGCCGTTCCAAAGAAACCATTTCCATTGATATAAGGATCTGCATCGGTGATGTGATAGTGATAAATTCCTGCAGGATAATCTGCAGTAACATGCTTGTGTCCATGATAGGCATCCAGACTGGCATTGGTCACTTTTGCACCGTTCTCTTCCGGACCATATACAGGAAAACCATCCAGCAGAAAACCCAACAAAGCAGATTTGCTCAACTTCGTTTGGGTCAGGTAAAGGGGCTCAACATGATAGTGGTACATGCCTCCTGGAGCAGGATGACCCCAACTTTGGTCAAAGCTCGCCATCTCTCCAGTCAGTGGTTGATTGGGGCCGGCATACTGGTTGAAGAATGGCACCCCATTGACGGTTACACCTATTGGCCCCAATGGGGTTGACTTTTTTGTACTTGCTTCAGCAGGATTGATGGGTATTTTAAAGGTATACGAGAGCGTATTGATGGAATTGGGATTCTTTACGAATGTTTTCGCGCCGAAAGTGGTCCCTGAAAATGCTTCATAGAGTGGATTGGTGGTAGGATAATAAGCGCTCTTGTGGTCAGGTGTGCCAGTGCTTTTGATGGTAACAAAAGTTCCATCAGAAGTGATACTGGTGGCGCCATAGATTTTCTTGTAGATGTCTGGGACTGTTGAAGGGGTTGAAGGGGTTGAAGGAGTTGAGGGGGTTGAAGGGGTTGAAGTGGCTGCCTTCTTACAAGCGGAAAAAAGAATGATCAAGGCCAAAAAAGTGAAAAAACTGTTTTTCGTGTTCATGTTTGCGATTTAAAAAAATTTATTGTTGATCCGGGGGAGGTGAAGGGCGTTTTGCACCATGGGGTGGATATCCTTCTCCAGGAGGTGGTGGGCGATGACCTTCTCCACTGGTTGTAGCACCTTGGGGAGCTCTTGACTCGGCCATCCTGAATGAAGGTTTCCTGAAGGGCATCTTCCGCATCATCAGGATCTTGCAGGATGTTCAGCACAGTATAGTAAATTCGGCTGCTGAGCCTGTCTACCAGCCACCGAAATGCAGGTTCATCCCCCTGCCTAAACCGCCCTATGAGCTCCTGTTCATTCAAATTGTACTGATATTAGATGCATGCAAGATCCAAATCCTTCGGGCTAAAGCAAAAAAAAAGGCCATCTTTTGATAGCACCTTACGATAATTTAACAATTCCTGCGATGCGGTCAACACATTCAATGAATTGTTCACTGGTTTATTTCCGATTAATTTCGCGATCAACTTCATTATCTTTGCGACCTATGAAATTTTATAACATTTTCATCAAATACCGCCTGCAGTTAGGTATCATTGCTTTGGCACTGGCCATTTTTGTGAATTTTAACTCAGGATTTTGGCCTTCTTTGGCCTTGTACATCATCGCTGTTCTTTGCATTTTCACCCATTTCTTTATCGGTCCATTGAGGCTGATCCAGGAATACCTGGAAGGCGGTGATTTTGAAGGGGCTGAAAAAATCCTCAATGGAATCAAATACCCAGGGCTGCTGTACAAGCCTATCCGCGCGGTTTACTTCACCCTCAAAGGGAATATTGCCATGTCCAAGCAAGACTTCGACGCTGCTGAAAAGCACATGAAAAAAAGCCTTGACCTGGGTCTTCCCATGAAAGAAGCCGAGGGGGCCAATAAACTTCAATTGGGCATGATGGCCATGCAAAAGGGCAACATGAAAGAGGGTGAAAGCCTGATTCGCTCTGCCATTCGTTTGGGTATTCCAGATAAGGAAAGCTCAGCACTGGCCTACCTGCAGATGTGCCAGATCATGATGCAAAAGCGCGAATTCCGCGCCGCCAAAGATTTCTTCAAAAAAGCAAAAGCCCAGAAACCTACAACTGATCAGGTTGTTGACCAGATCAAGCAAATCGAGAAGTATATTTCAAGGATGCCGGGGTAGACCTCAAGAGAAAAATCACTCCAAAAACGGTATTTTCCTCGTTATTACACATCAGCCGCATTTTACCTTAGCTGAAATTGATGTGTATGATTTTGAAGCCGCTTGCTGATCCTACGTTTAAAAAAGTTTTTGGGGAATGTGATGATTTGTTGATCAACCTGATCAATGCGTTGCTTGAACTTCCTGATGCTGTCGTTTCTATTGAATACCTACCGAATGAACTCTTGGCTAAAAAGGGCTCAGGAAAAAACACGGTTGTTGATGTACGATGCACAGACCACGCAGGCCGCCACTTTATAGTGGAAATGCAAATTGACCACCATGCTTATTTTCTAGAGCGGTTGTTGTTCAACGCAGCCAAAGTATATGCTTCGCAGTTGGAGCAGGGTGACCCTTATGTTAAGATTCAATCCGTCTTTGCCATCAGCATCATGGATGACATCCTTGTCAAGACCAATGAGCATTGCGTGCAGACCTACTCCGTGATCAACCACCATGATCCCAATGAGCGTGCAAATGGCCTGCATATCGTTGTCCTGGAACTCGCCAAATGCAGGAAAATGCTTAATTTAGACATGAACAAACCACTCGACAGGTGGATACAATATTTTATCAACCCTGAATTTTATCTGAACATGGAAAAACAGGAATTGGAAAAAATGCCCTACCAAAGAAAAGCTGTTGAAATATTGGACACTTCTAACTTCACACCAGGCCAGATGCGGGCCTATGACCAATATATTGACTCCATTCGACTTCATAATACCATCATGGAAGATGCGTGGGATAGAGGTATTCGTGAAGGTCAAGCAATAGGTTTAGCAGAAGGCATGGCAGAAGGTATAGAAAAAGGTATGGAAAAAGGTATTGAAAAAGGTTCAGTAAAAGGGAAAGCAGAGGGCATGCAATTAACTGTTTTAATTTTGGAAGAGCTGAAGGCAGGAATCCAGCCATCGATAATTGCAGAAAAAAATGAAGTGGAACTAGCACTTGTAGAGCAGCTAAAGGGCTTTATATAAATACAAATCTTAACCCACTTCAACTATTTCCCAGAAAACAACTCCTCCACTTTCTTCTTCCTGAAAATGAAAATCCCTTCGAGTTGCTTTTTGATAAAAAGATCAACGGCGATATCGCCCAAAAATCCAAGGGGGGCCTTGTAATGGATCAGATCGGTCATCATCACGCCGCCTTCCACTTCCTCAAAATGATGCTGGTGGTGCCACATTGCATAAGGACCAAAGCGTTGTTCGTCTACAAAAAACTTTTTGGGAACTACATGGGTAATCTCGGTCATCCAAAACATTGGGATGCCAAGCAATGGTCTTACATTGTATGTCATCACCTGCCCGGGATACATTTCATCCCCATAGAGTTCGTTGGTGAACTTCAGGTTAAGGTATGATGGTGTCATCACCGCCAAATTCTTGGGATGGGAAAAAAAATCCCATGCAGCATCGATAGAGATGGGGATGAACTGGGTTTTTTTGAGGCAATAGACTGACATGGGTGAGGGGTTGAGGGGTTTAGAGGTTGAAAGGTTGAGGGGTTTAGGTGTAATCAAGAAGGAACAGGAGAATTCTTAACAAACAAATAGATGATGTTGTTGTAACTTAACCCACTTAAAAATTCATCCATCATTAGTGCTCGGATTGATTCATTATGGCCGATATAAAATCAAAAATCCCCTCTAAACCCTTCAACCCCTAAACCCTTCATGACACCCCACCTCTCAACCTACCAAAACGAATACACCAACCTCAATGCTGCACAAAAAGAGGCGGTGGACACCATTGAAGGGCCAGTAATGGTGATAGCCGGGCCAGGAACGGGCAAGACCCAGATACTTGCCATCCGGATTGGGAAAATCCTGGTGGAAACGGACACAGTTCCTCAGAATATTCTCTGCATGACCTATACCGACTCCGGGGCGGTGGCGATGAGAAAACGTTTGTTGAAAATGATTGGCCCAGATGCTTACAAGGTCAACATCCATACCTATCATTCCTTTTGCAACCAGGTCATCCAGGACAACCTCGCGTATTTTGAAAAAAACAGCCTGGAACCCATCTCCGATCTGGAATCGATTGCCCTGCTACGGGAACTGATCGACCAGTTTCCCAAAAACCATCCACTGAAACGATACCGCAGCGATGTCTATTTTGAAACCAAGAACCTCCGCCAGCTGTTCAGCAGCATGAAACGGGAAGGATGGAGCGCAGGCCTTATCCAGGATGCCATCCAAGAATACCTCAACGACCTTCCGACAAGGGATGAGTTTATATACAAAAGAAAAACGGGTCAGTTCAATGCCGGCGACCTGAAAATGGAGATACTCAATGCAGAAAAGGACAAGATGGCCAAGCTGGAAGCGGCTGTCAAGGAATTTGAGCAATTCCGAAAAATGATGCAGGACCACAAGCGGTATGACTTTGATGACATGATCAACTGGGTCATTGATGTTTTCAAAAACAACAGTCAGATCCTTGCGCAATACCAGGAGCAGTTCCAGTATGTACTGGTGGATGAATACCAGGATACCAGCGGTACCCAGAATACACTGGTTGAAATGTTGATCAGCTACTGGGATGAGCCGAACATTTTTGTTGTGGGAGATGATGACCAGTCCATCTTTCGCTTTCAGGGAGCCAATGTGGAGAACATGCTGGTTTTCATGAAGAAGTTTCAAAACATCAAGACCATCATGTTGACCGAAAACTACCGGTCAACACAACCCATCCTGGATATTTCCAAAACCCTGATCGATAAAAACAATGAGCGACTGATCAACCATGTGCAAGGCTTGGACAAGAGACTGGTTGCAGGAAAAGCCACCCTCAAAAACAGTATACACCAGCCAATCATCAAGGCATGGAGAAATGCAAGGGAGGAAATGATCGGCATCACCAATGAAATTGAAACGCTTGTACACAGCGGTATCGAGCCCCGAAAAATAGCCGTCATTTACAAAGAAAATAAATACGGAGAAGAATTGGCAGCGTTCCTGAAATGCAGGAGCATCCTGTTTTACAGCAAACGCAACATCAATTTACTGGACATTCCCCTGATCAAAAAAACCATCCGCCTGTTCGAATACCTTGATGCAGAAATGGATACGGCCTTCAGTGGAGACCAGATGCTTTTCGAGATCTTGCACTATGATTGGTTTGGCATCCGTCCGCTTGAAATTGCCAAACTCAGCATTGAAAACACCCAGCGCTTGTACAAAAAAGATGTGTCAGGATTCAGGAACATCATCGACATCAAAACAAACTCCATTGCAGGAAGCCTTTTTGAAAAAAACATTTCTGATGAACTCGCACAAACAGGGAAATTTATCGAAAACATGCTGGGCAATATCAGCAACATCACCTTGCAACAATTGCTGGAGCGGATCATTCGTGATTCAGGCATGTTGGGTGTGATCATGAAATCTTCAGACAACCATTGGCAGATGCAGGTGCTGACAGCCTTTTTCGATTTCCTTAAAAATGAAACAAAAAAAGATCCATCGCTGAACCTGAATAAATTGGTGAAGGTTCTTCAGATGATGCGCAAAGAAGAAATTGCACTGCCCATTGTTCAGGTTGGGGGCAACGAAAAAGGCGTGAACCTCCTGACGGCCCATGGATCAAAGGGTCTGGAGTTTGAATACGTGTTTTTTGCTGGATGCAACGCCTCCTTTTGGGAGAAGAAAAGGGCCAACAACAAAGGCTACAAATTACCGGACACCCTGTTCCAATCGCATGCCAACTCAAGTTCAGATGAGGAACTCAGGAGGCTTTTCTACGTGGCCATCACAAGGGCTGAGCAATACCTCACGATTTCATATGCCAAACAAAAGGACGATGGCAAAGACCTTGAGGCATCCATGTTTTTAGAGGAAATCAAGGCCGTTCATTCGCTTCCTGAAGAACATCCGGTCCCTGAAGAATCGGTGATCACAGCTTTCAATTTGGTGAGGCTGCTTTCTGTGCAATCACCCGTGATTGAGAAAATGGATACAGACATTATCGACAAGGCATTGGATAAATTTGCGATGAATGTAACGGCCCTTAACAATTACCTGAACTGTCCGCTTCAGTTCTATTACAACAACCTAATCCGCATCCCATCTCCCAAAAACGAAACCCTTGAATTTGGCTCTGGCGTTCACTTTGCGCTGGAATCCTTCTTCACTAAAATGAAAGAAGACCCCAACAACAAGTTCCCTCCAAAACAAGTGTTGATTGATGATTTTGTGCTTTACCTCTACAGGCACAGGGAGAGTTTCACCAAAGAAGAATTTGATAGAAGGATGGAATACGGCCGTGAAATCCTGGACAAATACCATGATAAAAAAATCAATTCTTTCAAC
>CANEWJ010000119.1 GCA_947442625.1 Chitinophagaceae bacterium | reverse complement strand
GTAAAAGAGTTTACGCTTACCGCAGCCTATGCGAGGAATAAATTTGACCATACTAAAATGGGCATCCTCAGGGTTGCCTGATGCACCATGAAGGAACTCATAGACCAGCTCAAAAAAGAGGCCGATATCACTGAAACGCAGGCCCTTGAAGCCATTCGCATCATCAAGGAATTTGCTAAAAGGAAATTTCCCGTCTTTGGTGGGGCCATAGACAAGTTGTTTGACAAATATGCGCCCAAACAAGAAGATGATTTCATGGATTAGGATGCCGATCATCCACAAATGAGAAATAAGGCTTCATGCGTTCTATCTCTTCTTTTTTTACAGCAACCAGTTGGTACAACTCGTCCACTGTTTTGATTTCACCATGGGTTTGCCTGAAAGCAACCAACGATTTCGCAAATGCATGACCCATGTAGGGGTGACGCCGAAAATCAGCATAGCTGCAGGTGTTCACATCCAGTTTTTTTATCAAGCCCCCGGGAGGAACAAATAACCGTGTTGCCAGTATCACCAAGACCGAGTCTTGCAAGCCATACACTTCTTTCAACTGCGCAACATCATGAAAACCGCCCAACCGGTCTCGGTATTTGATGATCCTCGCAGATAAGCGCTCACCGATGCCTGGCAAGGATTCTAACTGTGCACTGTCTGCTTCGTTCAGGTTGATGAGCACAGGTTTCTGCTGTTGCCTGGGAACAACAGCCCTTTCTTGACCATCGTTGTAGTCCCTTGAAAAGCGCTTTGGATCTTGCTTTGCAGCAGTTGGATAATACGACCGGTATTGTCTTTGATAAGCAAATGAGTCCCTCTTTTTAGAAAGCAGTTTTTTTCCTTCACTGAGCTGAAGTGGTGTTATCTTCAATATTTCCTCGGGTGGGGTTTCTTCAGCAAAAAATACGGGCAATATCCACAACATCATGGCAATCACCGACAACAGGTAAATGCCCCTTCTTTCTTTTTTGGAAAACGTAAGAAAAACCTTGACTTGTTCCTTGATATCCATACCGCAAAACTACCCTTCAGTAGGCTTGCCATCAAGTGAAAAAAACAGGATCAGGGTGTTTTATTCACAGCAATGATAAGTCCATCGTGGGCCAATTGCATTCCTTTGGGCATGGACTGGTTGACTTCATGGTGCAAACCCATCTGATGACTGATATGTGTGAAATAAGTCTGGGGGATATTCAACTCAGTAGCCAGCGCTATGGCTTCCTGCAAAGTGAAATGGGAAATATGTTTTTCCTGCCGAAGGGCATTGACCACAAGCACTTCTGAACCCCTTATTTTTTCTTTTTCGGTCTCCTCAATAAAATTGGCATCTGTGATATAGGTAAAATTCCCAATCCGGTAACCGGTTACCCCCATGTGCAAATGCCTCACCTGAATGGGAATTAACTGTAAGTCCCCAACAGAAAAGGGTTGATCATCAATCACATGAAGATCCAACTCAGGAATTCCCGGATATTTTTTTTCTTTGAAAGCATAATAAAAATCGCGCTTCACAGCATCGGCAGTTTCTTCGTTGGCAAAAAGCTCCATGGGGCTTTGGCTAAAAAAATTATACGCCCTGATGTCATCAAGGCCGGCAATATGGTCTTTGTGTGAATGGGTAAATACAACGGCATCCAAATGATCAACCGATGACCTGAGCATTTGGTACCGAAAATCAGGAGTTGTATCTATTACAAGGGTTGTGGAGGCCGATCTGAGCAGGACACTGCTGCGCAGGCGCTTGTCTTTCTTTTCTGGCGAATGACAGACCCCACACTTGCAGGCGATCATCGGTACCCCACCACTGGTTCCTGTTCCAAGAAATTCTACGCTGAGCAACAATGCGGGTGTATTAGTTGAGTAAAGAAAACGGCTTAGGCTTCCACTGCGCTCAATTCAGGCTTGAGGGTAATATCCTCAAACAGCTTCCTGCTGTCTACACTCAAGTGATCAGCTATTATGGGAAGATGGGACACCAGGTCAATAAGGGTATTGATCCTTCCCTCGGTCTGCAGAAATTTGTTCAGCACCACAACCTTTTTTGATTCAAGCACGCAGTAGCCACTCTGGAATGTGCCTCTTTCATACCTGATGATATAGCCTGCCTCAGAAACGATCTTCTCAATTTTTTCAAGTGTTGAAGGAGTGAACCTTAACTTCATGGAAAGGTATTTTTACAAATTTAACGAATGGGCTATTGGTAAGGGGCTGTGCATGCGAATAGTTGTGAACATTTTAACCCATAGCTGTGAATAATCATTTTATGATTATTCAAAACCCAGGTCAGAAAAAAACGGAATACCAACGTCAATTAATCAGCATAATCCCTTTTACCGTTCATACCTTTGCGGCGGCAGCCCAATTCACTTAAACGAGCATCATCATGTCATACAGGAAAATTATCAATGATCCTGTCCACGGATTCATCACCATCAACGACCCGTTGATTTATGCAATCATCTCGCATCCCTGGTTCCAGCGGTTGAGAAGAATCAACCAAATGGCCATGTCTTATCTGGTCTACCCTGGAGCAGTTCACTCAAGGCTTCACCATGCACTGGGTGCCTACCACCTGATGCACAATGCCTTGTATGAACTCAAACAAAAAGGAATTGAATTTTCTGAGGAAGAAGAGCAGGCCGCCAAGATTGCCATCCTCTTGCACGATGTTGGCCATGGTCCATTTTCACATGCCCTGGAATCGATGGTGGTCAAAGACCTCGAACATGAGACCCTTTCCCTGATGATCATGGAAGAATTGAACAGTTCAATGGACGGAAGGCTGGGCATGGCCATCGATATTTTTAAGAATGTCTATCCCAAAAGATTCTTGCACCAATTGATCAGCGGACAATTGGATGTAGACCGGATGGACTACCTGACAAGGGACAGCTTTTTCTCAGGGGTGATTGAGGGCATGATTGGTTGCGACCGCATCATCAAAATGCTCACGGTGCATGATGGTCAACTCATGGTGGAAGAAAAAGGGATTTATTCAATAGAAGAATTTCTGGTGTCCAGACGATTGATGTACTGGCAGGTATACCAGCACAAAACAGTACTGAGTGCAGAGATGACCCTGGTGAAGGTGCTGGAACGGGCCATTTGGCTCCATCAGCGCGGAGACGCAGCAGTTGCGCAGAACAACGAATTGAGCCAACTCTTGTTTGGAAAGATGGAAAAACTACAAAAGAAAGACCTAGAACTTTTTTGCAGGCTGGACGACAGTGATGTGACGAGTGCCATCAAAAATTGGAGAAGCCATCCGGACAAGGTCTTGTCCATCCTTTGCAATACCCTGTTAGACAGGAAACTGTTCAAACTCCGGATGCAAAACGACCCCATCAGCCTGGAGGAACTCCATGAAAAAAGGGCAGCCATCGCCCATTCATCCTCATTGAGTCAGGAGGATGCTTCCTTCCTGGTTTTCACTGGAGAAGCCGAAAACAGCCTCTACAACCCCAACAATGAAAGAATCAACATTCTATTTAAGGATGGCAGGGTTCGAGACATCTCACAGGTAGACGCACCGCTCATCCATCAAAACCTCTCTCGTCCTGTAAAAAAATTTTACATTTGTTTTTACCAATCCTGGTTTGGATAGTCTAAAAGAAAAATAAGCACTTCAGTAGCCCATAAAGGCCATCTGTTGATAGCAATTAACAAATATGCAATTTTCAGCACAGCAAATTTCAGCCCTGATCAATGGCCACATTGAGGGAGATGCTTCTGCAACGGTAACCGGTTTTGCCAAGATAGAAGAAGCCCAAACCACTGACCTGGCCTTCCTGGCCAATCCCAAGTACGAAGAATTCCTCTATACCACCTCAGCCGGAATCATCATCATTGGTGAAGCCCTTCAGCTGAAAAAAGCTGTCAATGCAACCCTGATCAGGGTCAAAGATGCCTACTCATCATTTGCTCAACTGATGCAGTATTATCAGCAAGTAAAGGAAAAAGGCATGATGGGTATCCAGGAACCCGTTTTTATCCATCCCTCCGCTTCCATAGGAAAAGATGTATTCATTGGCGCATTTGCCTACATTGGAGAAAATGCAGTCATAGGTGATGGAGCCAAGATTTATCCCCATGTTTTTGTCGGCAACAATGCCTCTGTTGGACAGCATTCAACCTTGCATCCTGGGGTTAAACTATACCATGATTGCCTCATTGGCATGCATGTTACTGTACATGCAGGAACGGTTGTTGGAAGCGATGGTTTCGGATTTGCCCCTCAGCAAAACGGCACCTACAACAAGGTTCCTCAACTGGGCAATGTTGTGGTGGAGGATCATGTTGAAATTGGATCCAATACCTGCATCGACAGGGCAACCATGGGCTCAACCATCATCAGGAAGGGCACAAAATTGGACAACCTGTTGCAGATTGCCCACAATGTGGAAGTAGGTGAAAACAGTGTGATTGCAGCCCAGACGGGTGTCAGCGGCAGCACAAAAATTGGAAAGAATGTCATGATTGCCGGACAAGTAGGTGTAGCGGGCCATATCAGTGTAGCGGATGGTACCAAAGTTGGCGGCCAGAGCGGCATCACCAAATCGATACTCCCAGAAAACACTTCAGTTGACGGCACGCCAGCATTTGATTACAAGGAATCCCTCCGGTCTAAGGCAGTATTCAAGCGGCTGCCCGAACTGGAGAAAAAAATCAAGGAACTGGAGCAAGCCATTGCCGATTTGCACAAGGAAAGAGAAGCATTTCTTCCTAAAAATTGATTATCAATATATTATAACCAGATTTCACCTGTGAAAAATGGTTTATCTTAGCAGCCAATTTCAAGCGAATGAGTTCAAAATTCAACCCAGACAAGCAACATACGCTCAAGACCCCTATCAGCATTTCTGGTACGGGTTTGCATACAGGCGTTTTGGTAGACATGGTTCTTAATCCTGCCAACCCGGGATTTGGTTTCCAATTCAAAAGGGTTGACCTACCGGGAGAGCCCGTCATCAAAGCAGACTGTGATCTTGTTACGGACACCTCCAGGGGAACCACCCTTGAAGACAAAGGTGCAAAAGTGAGCACGGTAGAGCATATCCTTGCCGCATTGGTAGGGATGGGTGTTGACAACTGCCTTATTGAAATCAATGGGCCAGAAATTCCGATCATGGATGGAAGCTCCCAGCCATTTATAGAAGCGATCGATAAAGCTGGTATTGAAGAGCAGCAAGCAGCCAAACAGTGGTATACCATCGATACCAATATCTCGTTTTACGATGAGGGAAAAAGGGTTGAAATGATGGCCATGCCAGCAGTTGAATACAAGGTTACTACCCTGATTGATTTCAACAGCCCTGTGCTGGGAACACAGCATGCCGGACTGAAAAACATCTATGACTTCAAAACTGAAATCGCTCCCTGCAGAACCTTTTGCTTTTTGCATGAGCTGGAGGCCCTTTTGGCCAACAACCTCATCAAGGGGGGAGACATCAACAATGCCATCGTAGTCGTGGACAAGCCGGTTACAGAAGAGGAAATGGGCAGGCTGGCCGGCATCTTCAAAAAAGATAAGATTGAAGTCAAAAGCGAGGGCTACCTCAACAACCTTGAACTCCGGTTTCCCAACGAGCCCGCACGCCACAAGCTGCTGGATGTGATTGGAGACCTTGCCCTGATTGGCTATCCGATCAAGGCGCACATCATTGCCAACAGGCCAGGGCATTTCTCCAATGTTGAGTTTGCCAAGTTGATCAAGCAATACATCAAGAAAAATAAGCATGTCAAGAATGTGCCGGTTTACGACCCTAACCAAGAGCCCGTTTACAACATTGCACAAATTGAAAAGGTCTTGCCCCACCGCTACCCCTTTCTGTTGGTAGATAAAATCATTGAGCTCAGCGACACCCATATTGTCGGCATCAAGAATGTTACCTTCAATGAGCCTTTCTTTTCAGGACATTTCCCTGGAAATCCTGTAATGCCTGGTGTTCTTCAGGTAGAAGCACTGGCACAAACAGGCGGAATTCTTGCCATCAATTGCCTCCCGCCAGGAGAATACGATACCTATTTTGTGAAGATTGACAATTGCAAATTCAAGCAGAAAGTTGTTCCCGGCGACACACTGATCATGAAGCTGGAACTGACCGGTCCTATCCGCAGGGGAATGTGTGAAATGACCGGCACGGTATATGTTGGCAATAAAATTACCACAGAAACCATGTTGATGGCGCAATTGGTGAAGAGAGAAGGTATCTAATACTAAATGAACGAAATCATGATCCATCCCCATACGTATATTCACCATAACGCCAAAGTGGCCACCAATGTCAAAATAGATCCCTTTTCGGTGATCCACCAGAACGTTGAGATTGGTGAAGGTACCTGGATTGGCAGCAATGTTACCATCATGGATGGGGCCCGTATCGGCAAAAATTGCAGGATTTTTCCAGGCGCGGTCATTTCTGCTGCTCCGCAAGACCTGAAATTTGAAGGAGAAGTGACCAGTGTGGAAATCGGCGATAACACCACCATCCGCGAATTTGTGACCATCCACCGGGGAACAAAAGACAAATGGAAAACTGTGGTGGGAAGCAATTGCCTGATCATGGCCTACAGCCATATTGCCCATGATTGTGAAATTGGAAACCATTGCATCATGAGCAACAATACCCAAATCGCCGGACACGTGGTGATGGGAGATTATGCTATCCTTGCAGGGATGTGCGCGGTTCACCAGTTTGTGAAGATTGGTCAGCATTCTTTCATTGCAGGAGGTTCTTTGGTTCAAAAAGATGTTCCTCCCTATATCAAGGCAGGAAGGACCCCCCTATCCTATGCTGGCGTCAATTCGGTTGGCCTGAAGCGAAAGGGGTTTACCGTTGAGAAAATCAATGAGATCCTGGACATTTACCGCTATATCTACAACAAGGGGATGAATACCACCCAGGCCATGGATTATATTGAGGAGGAATTTCCCGTTACCGATGAAAGGGATGAGATTGTAACCTTTATCCGAGAAAGTGGCCGAGGCATCATCAAGCGTTTCAGTAAAATTTCCATAGATGAGGATCTCGGTAATTGATGCCGGAAAACGATTCAACCGTGAATGGATCTTCAGGAACCTGAGCCTGGAACTGCATTCCAACCAGCACTATGCCATCACCGGACACAACGGGTCTGGCAAATCAACCTTTCTGCAATGCATTGCAGGGGCTTTGTACACCACAGAGGGGAAAATAAACTTCACCCTGAATGGAAAAGCATTGGAACCGGAAGTGGTTTACAAGCAACTTTCCATTTCTGCACCTTATCTGGAACTTATTGAAGAAATGACCCCTACCGAGTTCCTCACGTACCATGCCTCATTCAAGCCTTTTATCAAGGGCTGGAATGCAACAAGCATCATAGAGGAAATAGGCCTTGCCAAGGCCAAACAAAAACAAATCAGGTACTTCAGCTCTGGCATGAAGCAAAGGGTGAAGCTGGCGCAGGCATTCTTCTCTGACACACCAGTGCTCTTGCTGGATGAGCCTTGCACCAACCTCGACCAACAAGGCATAGATTTGTATAAACACCTTATTGGATCGCTTTGCAAGAACAGATTGGTGCTGATCAGCAGCAATGATGCTACAGAATATGGCAGTTGCACTGAATTCATCAGAATGGGTGTGTAAAACTGGTGATAGACTAGATTTTTTCTTTCTGTTAATAGGTTTAATTTTGTGCAAACTTTACTCCATGGCACATGACAATCTCGTTTTTGACCTGCTGAACAAAGAACTCAAAAGACAAAGGGAAGGCATTGAACTGATAGCCTCTGAAAACTTCACTTCCCTTCAAGTGATGCAGGCAACGGGATCTGTTGCCACCAACAAATATGCCGAAGGTTATCCGGGTAAAAGGTATTATGGAGGCTGTGAAGTGATCGACGAAATTGAAACCATCGCCATCAACAGGCTCAAGCAGGTTTTCAACGCATCATGGGCAAATGTGCAGCCCCACAGTGGCGCCCAAGCCAATGCCGCTGTATTCCTGGCCTGCCTCAAGCCAGGAGACAAAATACTCGGACTGGACCTTAGCATGGGCGGACACCTG
>CANEWJ010000118.1 GCA_947442625.1 Chitinophagaceae bacterium | reverse complement strand
GACGTTGGCGCAGCGTTGAAAAGCAATTTCCCTTATACCAGTGATGATAAAAACGAGCTGTCCGATGGGATAGTGTTTGGCAAATGATAAAAAGACTTCTCCTCTTCACCCTTGTAATTGCTTCTTTTTCTGCCAGTGCGCAGATTGAAAAGGAGCTTCCAACCAAACCTGTTCCACAGAAATTGGTTGTTGACTATACCAATACCCTTGCTCCTGACCAGAAAGAAGCCTTGGAGCAAAAATTGGTGGCATTTGATGATTCAACCTCCACACAGGTTGCGGTTGTTTTGGTTGAAACAACGGGCGATAGGGATATTGCAGATTATGCAGTAGCATTGGGCAGGGCATGGGGCATTGGCAACAAGGAATTCAACAATGGCATCTTATTGCTGGTGGCAAAAAATGACAGAAAAATCTGGATCGCAACAGGCTATGGGCTGGAGGGTGCATTGCCCGACATCCTCGCAAAGCGGATCATAGAAAACGAAATAAAACCCAATTTCAAGGGTAGTGATTTTTACAGGGGCCTTGATGAAGGCACTGATGCCATCATTGCAGCAACCAAAGGAGAGTACGACGCTCCTGACAATTATGGCAGGAGAAAAGGCAGTGGTAAAAAAAGTGTTCCTGGAATTTTCATCATCCTGATTGTGGTCATCATTCTCAGCATTTTCCGCAGGCGCGGTGGTGGTGGCGGTGCAGGCGGCCTACTCTTCTTCCCTATGGGCAGTAGCAGTTTCGGCGGCGGCGGAAGCAGTGGTGGGGGATTTGGCGGCTTTGGTGGCGGTAGTTTCGGCGGAGGTGGTGCAGGCGGTGACTGGTAAAACAAGCTGATGCGTTCAAACAATCCCGTCAATTAACCCAAACCCAACTCTTGGTGTAACTCAGGAATTTCAATGTCTGTAAACCCTTTTCGGAGAAGCCTTTCGCGAAAATCAATTTGCACATCGTATTCTCCATGAACAAGGAAAAGCTTTCTCACTTTTGAAACATCCTGGCAAGACAGGAATTGTGACAAGTCTTCATAATCACCATGCGCACTCATGCTTCTGATGCTTCCAATCTCTGCATGAATTTCATGAGCCACCCCATAAATATTGACTTCCTTTCTCCCAGACTGCAGCCTTGCACCCAATGAATGGGGTTCACAATAGCCCGTCATCAAAATGCTGTTGCGGGAGTTTTCAATGTTGTTGCTGATATGGTGTTTCACGCGCCCGGCATCTGCCATTCCACTGGCAGAAATAATAACACAAGGCTCGCTACTGAAGTTGAGCAGCTTGGAGTCATCAACAGTTTTAATAAATTCCAATCCAGCGAAATTGAAGGGGTCGTCATCATTTTCTAAAACTTTCCGGATTCTGCTGTTGAAGTCTTGGGGATATTTTTTTACTATGGCTGTGGCGTGAACGCTGAGCGGACTATCCACATAATAGTTAACCTCTGGCAACCTCCTTTCGATTTCCAGTTGGTTCAGTGCATACAACAACTCCTGTGTTCGTCCAACACTGAAAGCTGGGATGATGAGTTTGCCTTTCTTTTTGATGCAGGTTTTTTCAATCCATTCCAATAATTTATCCGGAGTAGGCTGATGCAAATCGTGCAATGAATTGCCATAGGTAGATTCAATGATGATCACATCAGCTTGAGAAAAAGTAGCGGGAGACTTTAGGATCGCATCCCGGTAACGGCCAATGTCTCCGCTGAAGGTGATCTGCTGCGGTTTTCCTGCTGCTGTAACGCGAAGATGAACTGCAGCACTGCCGATGATATGACCAGCATCAGTATATTGAAGGTCGATACCCTCTTCAATGGTAAACCAAACACCATAATCAATAACCCTGAACTGATCCATCGCCTTGTGCGCCTCATCAGTGGTGTACAAGGGTTTCAGCAGTGGTAATCCAACAGCCTTGCGTTTCTTGTTGGTATACTTGATATCGTCTTCCTGAATGCCGGCAGAGTCTTCAAGCAAAACCCCTGTAAGTTCTCTTGTTGCTGGCGTGGCAAAAATCTTGCCTTTGAATCCATCGCTCACCAATTTGGGAATCAGACCGCTATGATCAATGTGTGCATGAGAGAGCACCAGGTAATCAACTTCTTTGGGATCAAATCCCCATTGGCGGTTCATTGCATCTGTTTCCTTGCCCATGCCCTGAAACATACCACAATCCAAAAGAATCTTTCTCCCGGAATCAAGGGTGAGCAGGTGTTTTGACCCTGTAACACATCTGGCAGCGCCATGAAATGAAATTTTCATAACCTAATCTACGCAAGATTATGATCCGATCAATTCATTGGTCAAAAAAGAAAACCAATCCCTGTGTAAAGGCAACTTATTGAATGGTCAACTTGAACATGGAATCAGCACCCAAAAACCCTTCCAATTCATCGCCAACTACACATTCCCCAACCCCGGCGGGTGTTCCGGTAAAAATAACGTCCCCAATGTTCAATGAAAAATAATTAGAAACATACGCAATGATCTTGTCAAAATTGTGGATCATGTCTTTGGTATGACCGCTTTGAACCAATTCCCCATTTTTCTTCATGGAAAACTGAACATTGTCTTTATCAAAAATAGCAGGAATTGGAGCCCATTTGCCAAGGACAGCTGAATTGTCCCAGGCTTTGGCTTTCTCCCAAGGAAGGCCTTTTTTCTTCAATTCGGCTTGTATATCCCTTGCCGTGAAATCAATCCCAACTGAAATGGCATCATAGTATTTGTTGGCAGTTCTTTCCTGAATATATTTTCCATTCTTGCAAATCCGCAAGACCACCTCACATTCATAATGCAATTCGTTGGTGAATTCCGGATAAAAAAACGGACTGTTGGACTGCAACCATGCACTTTTGGGCTTAATGAAAATAACCGGCT
This sequence comes from Chitinophagaceae bacterium, assembly GCA_947442625.1. Classification (GTDB taxonomy): domain Bacteria; phylum Bacteroidota; class Bacteroidia; order Chitinophagales; family Chitinophagaceae; genus Pollutibacter. The sequence goes on along the minus strand of CANEWJ010000118.1, from coordinate 5,190 downwards.
CATCCGGCACTTCATTGCCCAGTTCCTTGGCATGCTCAGCATAATTGCGCCCGATACATAAAAATTTCATGTCTTCACTGTTTAGGGATGGTTGATACTCAGGATTATTCATTGGAACTGGATATGTTTAAAGCTATCCCAAAGATAATGGCTTTGGACAAATTTAAAATTCAAGATGATTGACTGCGGCCATTGTTCGATCAAGCCCGGTCAACACAAATTCTTCAATGGCCTGGGAGGATCTTTCCAGTTTCAGTGAAACCAGGATTTCCTCTTTCTTGTCCCATTTCCCCAACACATGCTCTACCTGACGCCCCCTTGGAAAATCATTCCCAATCCCAAACCTCAATCGCGCATACTGGGTAGACATCATCAATTCCTGGATGCTTTTTAGGCCATTATGGCCGCCATCGCTACCTGAAGGCTTGATTTTGAGCTTATTGAGCGGAACCGACAACTCATCCACCAACACGAACATTCGGCTGATGTCGATATTTTCTTTCTCCAACCAGTATTTGACAGCTTTCCCACTCAAATTCATGTAGGTTGTGGGTTTGATGCAGATAATTTTTTTTCCTTTCAGGCTGATTTCTGCCTTATAGGCCAATCGGTCCATGGAAAAGACCCCCTTGTGCTTTGCCACAAAATGGTCGATGATGTCAAAACCAATATTGTGTCGGGTATGTTCATACTCGAATCCAATATTGCCAAGGCCCACAATTAAAAATTTATCCATAAAAAAAGCCCCAAGATAGAATCAAGGGGCTGTAAAGTAACATTTTTAGGCTTATTTTTTTCCTTTTGCAGGAGCCGCTGCTTCTTCTTGCTTCAGCTGACGTGTCATGGTCACTGATGCAATTGGAATACGGGGAGAGTTCATGATCTCCAGGTTTTCAGCAGGAATGTCCTGAACACGGATGTTTCCATTGAGTTCCAGGTTGGTGAGGTCAACTTCAATGTTTTCCCTAAGGTACTTAGGATAGGTTTTGAGTTTTACAGACTTAAGCCTGATCTCAAGCTTTCCACCCGCTTTTACACCAGCAGCAGTGCCGGTAAATTTCAGGGGGATGGTTGCACTAACCTTCTTGCCTTCTACAAGTTCAAGCAGGTCAAGATGCGTGAGTTTGTCTGATACCTTGTTGAATTGCAAGTCTTTCAAAATGCAAGTGTAAGATTTGCCATCAACCTTCATTTCCACCAACTGGAAATCTGGAGTGTAGATGAATGGCTTCAGGGCAAGTGATTTGACTGCAAAGTTAACCTCTTGTGCACCCCCGTAAATTACACCAGGTACCAGGTCTTGAGAGCGCAACCGGCGGGTGGCTGTTTTGCCAGTTTCGGTCCTCAATTGTCCTTCGATTGTAATCGTCTTCATTGTATTGTGTTTAAAAAATGACTGCTTGGTGAGCCTTATTTATTCTTCAATTGTGAATGAATGAATAAGTTGGTTATGCTCTGGTTTTCATAGGCGTTCTTGATGGCGGATGCAAACAAGGATGAAACACTCAAAACCTTCAATTTGGATGATTCTCCACGCAAAGGTATTGTATCACAGACCACAAGTTCTTCCAACACACTGTTCTCGATATTGGCATAGGCATTTCCACTCAACACTGGGTGTGTACACAAGGCCCTTACACTCCTGGCACCCTTGTCTTTCAACAACTTAGCCGCTTTGGTCAGTGTTCCTGCTGTGTCACAGATATCGTCAATCAAGACTACATCCCTGTTCGCCACTTCCCCTATCACCACCATGCTCGCTATCTCATTTGCACGCTTTCTGTGCTTGTCACAGATCACCATTTCGACGTTAAAATAGCTTGCCATCTCACGAATCCTATTGGCAGATCCCACGTCGGGGGCGGCAAAGGTAAGGTTTTCAAGCTGAAGATCGCGTATATATGGGATAAAAATTGCTGAACTATCGAGGTGATCTACCGGGATATCAAAGTAACCCTGGATCTGTGGGGCATGCAAATCCATGGTAATGACCCGGTCGGCACCGGCTGCAGTGAGGATGTTGGCAACCAATTTTGACCCAATAGCAACCCTCGGCTTGTCCTTGCGGTCCTGCCTTGCATACCCATAATAAGGCATAACGGCGATAATCTTATACGCAGAAGCACGCTTCGCTGCATCGATCATTAACAGCAATTCCAGGAGATTATCCCCCGGCGCAAACGTGCTTTGCACGAGGAAAACATAATCACCTCGTATACTTTCGAGGAAAATTGGCTGGATTTCACCGTCACTGAACTTCTGGATGCTGATTTTACCAAGAGTGCCGCCATTGGCAGCAGCGATCTTTTCGGCCAGGTATTCAGAACTTGTTCCAGAAAAGATTTTACAAGAGGGGCCAACACGCTGCATAAATAAACTTTATGAGCAAAGATAACAAAATGATTACAGCCTTTAGGCGATGATATAGAGATGTTAGAGGATTGTGGAAAATGATAAATAATAAAAAATGAAACAAATCAAACATTGGCCCAGTGAAGACCGACCAAGAGAGAAATTGAGGAGCAAAGGAGCAGCACAACTGACGGAGACAGAATTATTGACCATCCTGATTCAAAATGGAACAAAAGAAAAATCTGCCATGGAGCTGGCCCAGGAACTGGTGGACAGGAGTGGTAACAGGCTTGCTGACCTGGCGAGAATGTCGACCAGGGAACTGATGAAAACCAAAGGAATTGGTATGGCAAAAGCCATTGCCATCCAGGCCGCCATGGAGCTGGGAAGGAGGCGAATGGGGGCTGAAAACCTTAAATCAACAGTGGTGACAGGAAGTGCTTCGGTAGCAAAATATCTCCAGGCAAAACTGATGGATCTTCCGCACGAGGTATTTGCAGTACTTTTTTTGAACAGGGCGAACAGGATCAGGCATTTTGAGATCATCAGTTCCGGTGGGATGACTGGAACCGTTGCAGACCCCAGGATTATCCTCAAAAAAGCCCTGGAGGAAGATGCTGTAAGCATCATCCTTTGCCACAACCACCCTTCCGGCAACCTCAGGCCCTCCAGAGCAGATGAGGAACTGACCATCAAGATTCGGCATGCCGCCAGGTATTTTGACATCCAGGTACTGGACCATATCATCGTGAGCACAGAGGGGTATTATAGTTTTGCGGATGAAGGGGCTTTGTGAATGAAGGTTGAGGGAGGTTGAGGGGGTTGAACTTGCCAGCCGAAGGCTGGGGGGTTGAATTGATAGTTGTTGTAACTTGTGGAACAATTCAACAGCCTTCACCTAAATCCATCACCGCATATGTATTCCGAAAATATTTCAGCACAAATCTTCACCGACAACAGAAAACGTTTTGTTGCCGAGATGGAAAAAAACAGCATCGCCATTTTCAACAGCAATGATGAGATCCCCAGCAATGGAGATGCCTTGTACCCTTTCAAACAGAACACAGACCTCTATTGGCTTACAGGCATCAAGCAGGAAGATTCCATGCTGATCCTTTTTCCGGGAAATCCTGATAAAAAGTACAGGGAAGTGCTTGTGTTGGTGAGGCCCAATGAACTGAAAGAAAAATGGGATGGAAAAAGACACCGTGCACATGAGGCCACTGCCCTTTCAGGCATTGAAAGCATCGTTTGGCTGGACACCTTGGATGGCCTGCTCCAACCCTTGATTCACCTGGCGGATAACATCTACCTGAATACCAACGAAAACGACAGAAAGTCCAACCTGCTGGCTGTGCGCGATTACCGTTTTGCACAGGAAATGCGCAACCGCTACCCTCTGCACAACTTCAAAAGGGCTGCGAAAATCATGCGCGACCTGAGGGCCATCAAATCACCCCTTGAAGTGGAAGTGCTGCAGCAGGCCGTTGACATCACAGAAAAAACATTCAGGAGGCTGTTGAAGTTCATCAAGCCTGGCGTTTGGGAAAACCAGATCGAAGCTGAAATTTACCATGAGTTCTTGTCCAACCGTTCTGCAGGACCAGCATATACTTCTATCCTTGCCAGTGGCGACAGGGCGCGCACCCTGCACTATATTGCCAACAACCAGCAATGCAAAGATGGAGAATTGGTATTGATGGATTTTGGTGCAGAGTATGGCGGATATTGCGCTGACCTCACAAGGACCGTGCCTGTGAATGGAAAATTTACAAAAAGGCAAAAAGAGGTTTACAACGCTTGTCTACATTTGCATGATTATGCCAAAAGTCTTTTGAAACCTGGCATCACCATTTTAAAATACACAGACATGGTTGGTGATGAAGCCAGCAAGACTTTCCTGAAAATTGGCCTCATCAGCAAGGCTGATGTCAAGAATGAAACACCAGATAACCGTGCCTACAGAAAATACATTTACCATGGAATCTCGCATCATTTGGGCATTGATGTTCATGACCTGGGCACGAAAACAGAACCCATCAAGGCTGGCATGGTCTTTACCGTTGAGCCAGGCATCTATATTGAAGAAGAGCAGATGGGCGTGAGGATTGAAAACAATATCTGGATCACCAAAACGGGTAGCAAAGACCTCTTCAAAAATATCCCCATCAAAGCGGAGGAAATTGAAAGTTTGATGAAAGGAAAATAAAAAAACCTACCCTTTCAGCCCAAACCTTACCAACCCAACAACCAGCATGAAACAAATCCCCAATATTTTCACACTGCTGAACCTCGTGGCAGGATTCATTGCCATCATTCTCACCTTACAAACGGGAGAAACCATCCTTAATCTTCAGGGGGGAGAGTGGAAAATATACCTTCCTGAGAAAATTTGGTGGGCCTCCATTTTTTTAGGACTGGCTGCTGTGATAGACTTCCTGGATGGTTTTGTTGCAAGGCTTTTCAAGGCCACATCGGAAATGGGAAAACAACTGGATTCGCTGGCAGATGTGGTTTCCTTTGGTGTAGCACCAGGCCTGATCCTGTTTCAATTGTTGCGCATCTCCTTTGCCCAGCAACCTGACGGATTGGAAACCCCGATTTACTGGCTGATGCCTTGCATCCTCTTTCCCATGGCAGCCGCATGGAGACTGGCAAGGTTCAATCTTGACACCACGCAGAGAAACCATTTCGAAGGCCTTCCAACCCCTGCGGCTGGATTATTGGTGGCTTCATTTCCACTGTTGCTTTTGTACAACCCGTTGGGCATCCAACCCATTTTGCTCAACCAATGGGTGCTTTATAGCATTTGTTTGGTCATCCCTTGGCTGATGGTGT
>CANEWJ010000117.1 GCA_947442625.1 Chitinophagaceae bacterium | reverse complement strand
TGTACAAACCATCTTACCTTTCTTATGGTAAGTTCAGGGCATCTTATGCCACTACTTCAAATGAGTTTACCAATCCATACCAAACAAGGGTATATTATTCTTTGGGCAATGCCTACAATGGAATTCCAGTGGGTAGTTTCCCAACCTCACTGCCAAGCGGTTTGTTGAAGCCATTCACAACCAGCGAATTGGAATTGGGATTGGATTTGAAGTTTTTGGGAAACAGGCTGAGTGTTGACGTGGCCTATTTCGACAAAAAAACCAAAAACGAAATCATGCCTGCCTCTTATTCGATTGCCACCGGTTACACCAGCGGTTTCGTTCCATCTGGTTCAGTGCAGAACAAGGGACTTGAATTGCAGTTGTCTGGTTCGCCAATCAGGAAAAAAGACTTCGGTTGGAATGTTACCTTTAATTTGACAAGCGTTCAAAATAAAGTACTGAAGACAGGGCCTACCAACGGCAGGCTTAACCTTGGTTCTGGCCGCGGTACCTTGGGTAATGCCATCACAGCCTATGTTCCAGGTTTTGCAGGTCCGCAGATCATGGCCTTCGATCACAAGTATGATTCAAAGGGTGCAATCGTAGTTGATGCTTCAGGACTTCCTGTAAGGGGTGATCTCAAAGCCCAAGGCAGCGTTTTGCCTACGCTTTTTGGAGGTCTGAACAATGAGTTCAACTATAAAAGTTTCAATTTCTCTTTCTTGATTGATTACAACTATGGCAACAAGGTGCTCTCTCAAACCAGCTATTATGCAATGATCAGAGGACTGCATCAAGGTACATTGGTTGGAAGGGAAACCGGAATCAAAACCGGTGTTGATGCCAACGGAGCTGCCAATACCGTAACTGCTACACCTCAGGCTTACTATACTGCCCTTGCGCAAAACGTAACAAAAGTGCATGTACAGGATGGAGACTTTATCAAATTGCGTCAGCTGTCCATTGGGTATGTATTGCCTGCTGCTTTTGTAAAGAAGTTGCAAATAGTTGAAAATGTAAACATTTCACTTGTAGGTCGTAACCTTCTTGTTTTGATGAAGAAAACTGAGAACATGGATCCGGAGGCTACATTCGGTTCAAACATCAACTATTATGGTATCGAGGGGACTAACCTTCCTTCTACCAGGTCTTATGGTGTGAACGTAAACATTAAATTTAAAAAATAGGGATAGTCGGTTTCGATTATCTCATTCATAAATTAATCAACATGAAAAGAATATTATTGCCAATCATTGCTGCGATTGTGATTCTTTCCGGGTGTACGAAAGATTTCGAATCCCTGAATACCAATCCACTTGCAGCCAGTCCGGCAAGCTTTGATGCTAACTTTTTTCTGTCCAATGCACAGAATACATACAAAGAAGCCATCGGGGGCTATGCTGGTCCTATCTTGTTCCAATCAGGATGGGTTCAAATTTTATCTTCAACCACGTCTGGTGCTGCCAACTATTACAGCGCCATGGACAAATATGTTCCACCATCCAATACCAATTCTTACACTGCCAATAGCTGGAACAACTGTTATCGTGCAGCCAGCCTTGCTCAGCAAATTGTGAAGGATTTCGGTAAAAATGCAGACCAGGTGAATGTAGTTTCTGCTGCGATTGTGGTGAAGGCCCTTTCTATGCAGTATGCCACAGATATCTATGGTGATTTGCCTTATTCCGAAGCCCTTCAAGGTGAAACAGGGTTGTCTCAACCAAAGTATGACAAGCAAGAAGCTGTCATGAAAGGATTGCTTACAGAGTTGGAAGGTGCGCTCACTAAATTCGATGCTTCAAAAAGAAAAGCAACCGCTGATCTTTTCTATGGTGGCGATGTCGCCAAGTGGAAAAGGCTGGGATATTCAGTGATGCTTCGCATTGCCATGCGTTTTACCAAGCGTGATGCAGCTTTTGCAAAAGCTTGGGCTGAAAAGGCTTTTGCCGGTGGTGTAATTACAAGTGCTGCTGATGATGCATTCATGAGAGGCAGTATTTCTACAGGATACACCAATCCCAATGCCCGTGCATTGGATATCCCTGCAGACTTTTATTCAGTCCGCTGGAGCAAGACATTTATCGATTATTTGAGGTCAACAAACGATCCGAGGCTTGGCGTTGTCGCTGAAGTTCCTCCTGCTGGTTTGGCCGGTAATACAACTTTTGGTCTTGTTGGTAACAATACCCCTGCCAATCAACTGGGCCAACCCAATGGGTTTGACCTGAATGGTGGAGCTACTGATATTACCAGATCTCCTGGCTACCCCGGAGGAACTGGAACCGGTGGCGGTATTTCACCTATCGGAAGGTATTCAAGACCCCGTACTTCAGTGTACACCCCTAACAGGGATGTAGCTTTGTTCATCATGACTGCTGCTGAGACTTCACTTTTGTTGTCTGAGGCTGCTGCTAGAGGATGGTCTGTTGGTGGAAATGCAGCAACCCATTATGCGAATGGTGTAAGGGCTGGAATGGAATCACTTGCCACATTCAGCTCAACCGGAATGGTTCCTACTGCAGCCATTAATGCTTACATCGCAGCCAATCCGTTGAACGTTACTACTCAGGCAGCATCTCTAAAGCAAATCAATGAGCAATTCTGGGCTACAACTGGTATGCTGATGAATTTCTCTGAGTCTTGGAGCAACTGGCGCAGGTCAGGATTCCCTGTATTGACTCCTGTTGTTTACTCAGGTAATTTCTCTGGCGGAACAATTCCACGCAGGCAGATTTATCCAACCGGTGAAGCGTCAGTAAATGATGCAAATTATAAAATCGGAATCAGTGGATTGACGCCGGCCACTGATGTTTGGTCATCACGTGTTTGGTGGGATAATTAATTTCACTACACCGATAGGTGTTAGCGAACATATGTTTTTAAATAAAATGCCAGGGCTCAGTACCTGGCATTTTTAATTATCTGTAACTTCGGTAGAGCACGGTATGAAACAATCAATCATCATTTCTATTCTTTCGCCATTGCTGCTTTGCATGATGCTTGTTCATTCAAAACAATCATTCGCGCAGCCTCCTAAATTGTTTACTGCGGTTCCTGGGGAATCTTCTGGGCTTCTTTTCCAAAACAGAATTGTTGAGAGCCCGGCTGTTAACATCGTCACCTATGAATATTTTTACAATGGTGGGGGAGTAGGTGCTGGGGACTTCAATAACGACGGATTGGTTGACCTGTATTTTACTGGCAACATGTCTTCAAACAAGCTTTATGTAAACAAGGGTGGGCTAAGGTTTGAGGATATTTCCAGGCCAGCAGGTGTTGCAGGTAAGCCAGGCTGGAAGACGGGTGTTTCGATTGCTGACGTAAATGGCGATGGCTGGTTGGATATTTATGTTTGTTACTCAGGTGATCTTGATTCAAGTCAAAGGGCGAATCAGCTGTTCATCAACAATGGCAACCTTACTTTTACGGACAAAGCAAAAGAAATGGGTGTTGCAGACTGGGGATATTCAACCCATGCTGCTTTCTTTGACATGGACCGTGATGGAGACCTGGATCTCTATGTGATGAATCACAATATCAAGAACCTGAGAAACTTCGATGCTGCGTATGTTAAGAAAATGGTTGATCCCAATGCTGGTGATCGCCTTTATGAGAACATCAATGGAAAATTCTCTGATGTATCAAGAAAAGCTGGCATCATTTCCAATCCTTTGGGTTATGGGTTGGGCCTGAATATCTCAGATCTCAATAATGATGGATGGCCTGATATTTATGTGTCCAATGATTATGTTGAGGAGGACTACCTCTACATCAACAACAAGAATGGTTCCTTTACTGAAACCCTGAAGTCATCTTTTGGTCATCTGTCAAATTTCTCAATGGGTGTTGATGTGGCAGACATCAACAATGATGGGCACATGGATGTGTTCACGTTGGATATGCTCCCTGAAGACAACCGGCGACAGAAGCTGCTCTATGCTCCTGATAATTATGAACTCTATGCCAATGGCGTTCAAAATGGGTTTTATCATCAGCTGATGCGCAATATGTTGCAGCTTAACAATGGCAATGGCAGCTTCAGCGAGATTGGACAACTGGCTGGCGTATCCAATACCGATTGGAGTTGGGCTGCACTCTTTGCTGATTTTAACCTGGATGGAAACAAGGACCTTTTTGTTACGAATGGATATGGCAGGGATATGATCAACCGTGATTTTATGAAATTTTATGCGGATCAGCGGTTGAAGCACATACAGGGAAAGACCGATAGCCGTATGTTTCAGATGTTGCAAGGTATCCAATCCACTCCCCTTCATAATTACATCTATGAGAATATGGGTAATCTGCAATTCAAAGACCAATCAGTTGACTGGGGTTTTGAAGAGCTGAATTTTTCTCATGGAGCAGTGTATGCTGATCTTGATAATGATGGGGATCTTGATTTGGCCATCAACAGAATGAACCAGGAGGTTGGTCTTTATAGAAACAATACAAGGGAAAATAACTCCGGCGGACACTTTCTGAAAATCGATTTGCGTGCCAGCTCCTCTGATAAAAACCGGTATGCCTTGGGGTCGGTTGCTACTGTATACGCTTCCGGTAATCAATATACCCTGCAACAGTTTCCAGTACATGGATTTCAGTCTTCCATGCACGTGCCACTTCATTTTGGCTTGAAAGAGCGTCGCGTTGATTCTTTGCGCATTGTATGGCCAGATGGATGGGTGCAGGTGGTAAGAGACCCTATAGTGCTTGATACAACGTTGGTCATGGTAAAGCCATCCAACGCTGTACCTTCTTCCAGGTCATCTGCTGCACCCATGATTGCCGGTACGTCCAAAGGGAAAAGCAGTCCTATTTTTTCTGTTGGTCGCCCCGTGTTAAGTTTTGCCCATAGCGAGGATCAGGCCAATGATTTTAAGATCCAGCCACTGATGACCAACATGCATTCATTTTCTGGTCCAAGATTTGCAAAAGGTGATGTGAACGGTGATAAGCTTGACGACATATTCATCTGTGGCCCACGCAATCATCCAGGCAGATTATTTTTACAACAGCGAGATGGCAATTATCGGGAGGATGTACAAAAGATATTTTCCGCTGATATGGTTTATGAAGACTGCGGAGCCGTTTTTTTTGATGCTGACAATGATGGTGATCTTGATCTCTATGTGGTGAGTGGTGGTTTTCAAATAGAAGATAGTGCAGAGTTGGAAGACCGTCTTTATTTGAATGATCGGGGCAAATTCACCAAGCCCAAGGGATTGTTGCCTACCAAAGCTTTTGCTGGTGCAGTCATTTTGCCACTGGATTTTGATAAGGATGGAGACCTTGATCTTTTTGCTCCAGGCAGGGTTATTCCTGGAGAATATCCAATCAGTCCCCAGTCAAGGCTGCTGGTGAATGATGGAAAAGGAAAATTTGAAGACGGAACTGATCGCATTGCTCCTGTTTTCAATACGTTGGGCATGATTACGGATGCCCGTTGGATTGATCTCAATGGAGATAAGAACGAGGAGCTGGTGGTTGTTGGCGAATGGAGTCCCGTCCGTGTTTTTCGGTTTTCCCAGATGCAGTTCAATGAGGTGACGCAACAATTTTTCACAATACCATACCATGGATGGTGGAATACAATGCGGTTCGAAGACCTTGACAGCGATGGTGATCAGGATTTGGTGGTTGGTAACTGGGGTATGAATACCCAGTTGCGTCCTGCGCCCGGTATTCCCATCACCCTTCATTATGGTGATTTTGATGGGAACGGATTCATTGATCCTCTCTTGTTTTATCCCATTCTGGGGAAATCATATCCCATGGCATCCCGTGATGAGATTACTGATCAGATGGTTAGCCTTCGTCAGCGTTTTCCTACCTATGATTCCTATGCTGATGCGCAGTTGGATCAAATTTTGGATAGTGCACAAATCAAATCTGGGAAAAAACTTTTTGCAGATTTTTTGCATACTGTTTGGTTTGAGAATACCTCCAAGGGTATGATCATGCACCGACTGCCTGTTCAGGCAGACTATGCACCTGTGTATGCCATTTGGACGGATGATTTTGACCATGATGGCAACATGGATATATTCCTCGGAGGCAATATTGAACATGCAAGGATAAAAATTGGAAAGGTGGATGCCAATCATGGCATTTTGTTGAAAGGAAATGGGAAAGGAGATTTTGAGCATGTAGACCAGCAGAAGGCTGGATTGAACATCAAAGGCTGTATTAGGGATATCATTGAGACAAAAGCTGTTGGCTCAAAAAAAACACTCATGATTGGCATCAATGGTGCAGAACCTGTTTTCATCAGCTATTAAATGTGAAGTATAGTTGTAAAGATCATCTGATTTTTTTGCGTAAATACGATCCTTGTCTTGATTAAAATATTACTATGGGTTCATTAAAGTTAATGTTGCTTTTTTTATTGCTGCCTTGGGAAACTACAAAGTCACAAGAGCATCTTGATGCCAAAGATTTTGTGTTTGCTATGAAAAAAGCTACCGACATCATGCTCAACGATGTTACCTCTCCTGTAGCTGCGAGCAGATACTATGCTTATCTTTCATTGGCCTCTTATGAAGTGATCTCTCACTATGACTCCGTTCATTTTCCCAGCATGAAAGGAATTGTAAATAAGTTTACTGGTATTCAGCTTGATCCATCAACATTGCAACAAACAGATAAGGGTTTGGCCTGTGTGCTCACCATATTCAGGGGGGCTGAGAAGCTCTTACCCTCTGGCTACCTGATGCGGAAAGAAATTGATTCACTGCAGTTGCTCTGGTTTAAAACTTCAGCATCAAAACAATTGTACGAGAATACCAATAAAATGGTAATTGCTGCAGTTGCGCAATTGGTTTCTTTTGCCAGGGCAGATGGCTTTACGAGATTAAACAACATGCCAAGGTATACCCCTAAAATCGGAGACGCATTTTGGCAGCCAACACCACCTGTTTTTATGTCTGCCATTGAGCCACATTGGAATAAACTCAGGCCTTTTTTCATGGATTCTGCACAGCAATTTGTTCCTGCCAGACCTGTGGTATACAGCAAATCCAAAAATTCTTCCTATTTTAAATTGTTGAAAGAGGTTTATGAACTGGGGAATAACCAGACAAAGGAACAAGCCCTGATTGCAAGTTTTTGGGATTGCAATCCATTTGCCGTTCAGCAAATCGGTCACGTTGAATTTGGTCTTAAGAAAATTTCTCCTGGCGGCCACTGGATTGGCATTACCGGTATTGCTTGTTTGAAATCTGATCTTCCTCTTTTTCAAACAGCAATGGTGCATGCTTTAGTCGCCATCACGCTGGCCGACTCATTCATTGCATGCTGGGATGAAAAATACAGAAGCAACCGGATAAGACCTGAAACGGTCATCCATCGATTGATTGATCCCCGCTGGAAACCACTGCTACAAACTCCACCATTCCCAGAATACTTGTCAGGTCATAGTGTTTGCTCTAATGCTGCTGCGACCATGTTGACAACAATTTTTGGAGAGGGATTTTCCTTCCTTGACCATACTGAAGTGGAGTTTGGCTTGCCAACGAGACAGTTCAGTTCTTTCAATCTTGCAGCTGAAGAAGCTGCAATCTCAAGATTGTATGGTGGGATCCATTTCAGGGACGCCATTGAGCTGGGCAAGTGGCAGGGGAGGAAAGTCGGAGATCTTGCTGTTAAAAAATTTCAACAGCAACTGGGTTTGCTGAAAGCTTCCAATTGATGCTTGCTGAATCTTCATTTATCCTGATCGAAAGTTAGGAATACAGTGATTGGGATTTATCTAAAGAATGATCGTGTCTCTTGCTGTAAGACATGCCCCAATAACCCCAGCTTTTTCTCCCAATTGAGAGATCTTGAGTTTGGTATCGTTGTTGACCAGGCTCAGGGAAAGTTTGTTGAGGGTGCTTCTGGCTGGGAGACGGATGTAGTCGCCGGTTTCAGAAAGAGCACCTCCAAGGATAAGTATTTCAGGGTTGAAAATATTGACCAACAAAGCCAATCCCTTTCCAAGCTTTTCGCCTATCTCTGAAATAAGTTCAATGCTGAGTTGGTCCTCATTTATCGCTGCGTTGATGATATCATTCATGGTAATCTCATCAATCGACATATTTTTTTTCAGTGCAATGGAGGTAAATCCTTTTTTTATCTGGTCCTTGAATTTTCTAACAAGGGCATGCCCAGATGCTTCTGTTTCCAAACAACCTTTTTTCCCACAATGGCAAATGATTTCATTATCAAAAAGAGGGATATGCCCAAAC
>CANEWJ010000116.1 GCA_947442625.1 Chitinophagaceae bacterium | reverse complement strand
GCAGCGGCAACATTGGCTTCACCACCACCATAGGTGATGTCAAATGTATCTGCCTGAACAAAACGCTTAAAATCCGGTGTTGACAAACGGAGCATGATTTCTCCAAGGGTTACAACTTTCTTTGACATGGTGATGTGTTTTATGGTTCTTGTTGATTGTTTATTTCAGTGTAGTGATGGGGGCCGGATCCATGTCGGTATAGTCAAGGTTCTCTCCTGCCATGCCCCAAATGAAGGAATAGTTGGATGTGCCACTTCCAAAATGCATGCTCCAAGGCGCAGAAATCACCGCCTCATCGTTGGCCATGACAATATGCCTTGTTTCCTGCGGTTCTCCCATGAAATGGAAAAGGCGTTGGGAAGCATCAAGGTCAAAATACAGGTAGACTTCCATCCTGCGGGTATGGGTATGAGGAGGAACGGAATTCCAGACACTTCCCTTTTCCAAGACCGTCAATCCCATGACCAGCTGACAGCTTTGGATACCATCCCTGTGGATGTACTTGTAAACAGTTCTTTTGTTGGATGTGGCAGCATCTCCCAATGCCACTGGAGAAGCCTGCTCTTTGGTGAATTTCTGTGTAGGATGCGCGTGATGCGCAGGTGCAGAAAGCAAATAATATTTGGCTGGGTCTTTTTTATCCGCCGAGCTGAAGGTTACTTTTTTAGCACCCTTTCCCACATACAAACATTCAAGTTTTTTCAGACCATGTTTTTTCCCATCAACCACCACTTCTCCCTTGCCTCCAATGTTGATGATCCCCAATTCCCTTCTCTCCAGAAAATACTCAGCACGCAACTCAGAAGGATTAGAAAGGGCAATTGATTTTTTGAGGGGCAATACGCCACCAATGATCATTCTATCATAATGAGAATAGGTAAGCTTCAGCTTATCTTCCTGAAAAAGTTCGCTGACCAAGAAATTGTCCCGCAACCCGTTTGTGTCCAAAGCTTTTGTCTCGTTTTTCCCAATAGCAAACCTGATGTCCATGTGTTGAAGTTAAGGATTCAAATATACAAAAACACGGGGGGTGCTTGGGTTTTCAAGGCATCTTTTTACGAAATCGTTCCCGTAACCTGAAACCTTGCCCGGGCTCAACAAAGGAAGCATGACATTGCAATTTTCAATAACTTGTAGTGTTTATGTAGGTTGATTTGATCATGAAAAAAGGTAAATTTTATAAAGGAGCATAAGGGTATGAAAAAACAAATTATATCAGGTTGTATTGCTGTAATGCTTATTGGAACTGCATTTGCACAACAAACACAGAAACCCCCTTTGCACGGAAAACATTGGATGGCCATTACCGGAAAGCCCCTGGCGGCAACAGCCGGAGCCACCATTTTCAACAAGGGCGGAAATGCTGTTGATGCAGCGTGTGCTATGCTTGCCGCAACCTGTACCATGTGGGATGTATTGAGCTGGGGTGGAGAAACCCAGGCCATCATCTACAATCCCAAAACCAAGAAAGTGATTGCCCTGAATGCGATGGGAGTGGCCCCAACGGGTGCAACTCCTGCATTTTTCAAAGGAAAGGGGTATAATTTCCCTCCAGAATTCGGACCATTGGCTGCAACCACTCCAGGCACCCCTGGAGGCATTTGTCACATGCTGGCCAACTATGGCACCATGAGTTTAAAGCAGGTGCTGGCACCTGCCATGCAGCTAGCATCTGGCTATCCGATTGATGCCCAAACCGCCAACAGCATTGAAAGAGGAAAGGAAAGAATCAAAGAATGGCCTTATAGCAAAAAAGTATTTCTTCCGCATGTCGGCGAAAAAAGAGAAGCCCCTGAAGCAGGTGAAATCTTCAAGCAGGAGGAACTTTTCATCACCCTGTCAAAAATGGTTGAAGCAGAGCAACTTGCCCTGAAAAAAGGTCTGTCGAGGAAAGCCGCCATCATGGCTGCTTATGACAGGTTTTACAAGGGTGATATTGCCACTGAATTTGTAAGGGGCTGCCAAGAACAAGGTGGATTGATTACCAAACAAGACCTGGCCAACTGGAAACCCATTGAAGAAGAAACAACCCATACCAATTACAAAGGAATTGACGTGTACAAACTGCAGTCTTGGACGCAGGGACCTTCTATGTTGCAAGCCCTAAACATCCTTGAAAATGTTGACTTGAAATCGATGGGATACAACAGCACACGCTATATCCATACTGTTTACCAGTCGATGAGCATGGCCTTTGCAGACCGCGACTTTTATTATGGAGATCCTTATTTTGGGCCCAAACAACCCATAAAAGGTTTGCTCAGCAAGGAATACGCAAAAATGAGGGCGGGGCAGATTAACCAAGACAAAAATGACCCCAACATTGGACCTGGAGACCCTTATCCATTTGAGGGAAGAACAAACCCCTACCTCAGCCTGCTTGCCAAAAGAGGTTTCGCAGGGTTTGACAGCAGCAAAAGAAATTTCGTTCCTGCACACGATTCAGGTGCCATTGCCATGGCAGAATTGGATTATCAGGACCGTTTATGGAGAGGCACTACTTCTGTAGAAGCGGCAGATGCTGAGGGCTGGGTGGTTTCCATTACCCCTAGCGGAGGCTGGATACCGGCCTGCATTGCAGGAAAAACCGGGGTTGGCATGAGCCAGCGGATGCAAAGTTTTGTGCTTGACTCCACCCTCAATCCATTCAATGTGGTAGCCCCTGGCAAAAGACCACGTGTTACACTAACGCCCAGTTTTGCCATGAAGGATGGCAAACCCTTTCTTGCGTTTGCCGTTCAAGGTGGTGATACACAAGACCAGAACCTTCTGCAGTTTTTCTTGAATGTGGTTGAATTTGGCATGACCGTTCAACAGGCCTCAGAAGCCGCCAATATCAATTCAAACCAATTATGGCTTTCCCTGGGTGGTACCAAAACGGAGGACAGAAAACCCAGGCCAGGAAGCATTTTATTGCAAGATAAAACACCTGAATCGGTTAGGACAGCCTTGAAAAAGATGGGCTACACCTTAAGCTTCACGGAAAGGACATCAGGACCAATCAATGCAATTAAATTTGACTGGAAGCATGGAAGTCTTTGGGGTGGATCAAGCAACCACGGAGAAGATTATGGCATTGCCTGGTAAGGCATGATCAATACCAGGGCATGACCCTTCTGGTAGCATTAGGATCAAAGAAGTGATAAATGACTGAAAGTTCAAAACTCTTGTTCCTGCGGTTACCCGTTTGAATGCCAGAGGTATTTATATCATAGCTCAATCCAATCTGGACATTATTTAACAGATATCCCAGATAAGGGTAAACAGCATCCTGGTTTCTATAAAACAACCCTGCGTAGAATACATTGTTATCATCCATTTGATAAGGACTATATCCATACGCAAATCCAAAACTGGTACTGCTTACACCGGCTTGATTCATGAATTGCCCGCTGAGGAACAATTCTCCCTGCGCTCCAACCAAAAATGATGCGCCTGCATGAACAGTCGCTCTTGCAGGCAACGTATATTCATCATTGCCCAAAAAACTCATCTTGGGTTGATTGACATGGTAATAGGACGTACCAATGAAAAACCTGTTTCTGTCTTTCAGGTAATTGTACATCAATCCAACATTGAAATCAACATAAGCACTTCTCCTGGTAACAAAATTTTCGTTGTTGGAGAGCGAAAGATCAAATCCCCTGCTGGCAAATTGACTGTTGAATGAGATCCGGTTGTAATCAAGCATCCTCGTACCTAAACTTCCCTGAAAACCAACAGCCAGGTGCTGAAACCCTTCCTCGTCCAATGCCTGGTGATAGGCAGTTGACAAGCTGGCATAATTGCTGTTGTATGCACCCGTAGCTGTTCTGTCACCCATCAAAACAAGGCCAACACCAAGGATGCTCTTGTCCATTTGCTGCGCCAACATTCTTGTGTCGAAACCAATGGTTGCAGTTGTAAACGGATCACCAGCTCCCATCCACTGGTTTCTAAAGTTGGTGGCAAGACGGTGCTTTCCATCATAATACCCTGTGAATGCAGGATTCAGAGAAAGCGGAGCATTGAAATATTGTGAATAATGAGGATCCTGTGCTTCTGAAACAAAAGGAAGCAGAAAAATGAAAACCAGCGATATGTAGTGTTTTATCATCTTCATTTTATCTGATTAATACCACCGATCCTGATTTACTGATGGGTTTCCCGGTCTGACCAATTCCATATACCACCCAGGTATAGGTGTCTGCAGGCTGATCCTTTCCTTTGAGTGATCCATCCCAACCCAGTTCTGGATCAAGAGAGTTGGATTCAAATACCAAGATGCCCCAACGGTTAAAAATTTTAAAGGAGTAGAAAACAGATAATCCCACTGCTATGGGATAAATCCTATCATTTTTACCATCCCGGTTAGGGGTGAAACCACCGGCCACATAGATATCTGATTCATCAAAAATTCTTACCAATTGAGAATCAACAAAACTACATCCGGCACGATTGGTAATATTCACCGTATAGAGCTGCTCTGTCGTTGGATTCAGGATAGGCAATCGGATGAACGCACTATTCAATCCAGTAGAGGGTTTCCAGAGGTATACATCCCCAATCGCCCGGGCTACAAGGCTAATTGGTTTGGCAGCCATTGCATTGATGGGGATATAATTAATTCCTTTGGGAGAAGCTTCAACTTTCACCAACATTACACTTGAATCCGACAATTGAGGACAATCTTTTGGTTTCACTGTGAGGGAGACACGGTAATTGCCTGATCTAGGAAAAACATGCACTACATTAATATTGGTATCGATAGTTCCGTTCTGAAATCTCCAGGAATATCCTACAGAACCACTGTTAGCAGTTTCGGATTTATTGGTAAAACTGGAAGCAACATTGATACAATACAAATCATTGGTGAAAAGCACTGTTGGCTTTTTGATTGTAACCAGGTTAACAAAATTCGTACTCATTTTCTTACAACCCTTATCCGTAGAAAATTCAACCTTGTACAAACCCGGACCACTGGCTATGTATGAAGACTGTGTGTTACCCACCAGTTTGTTGTTGTCAAGATACCATTGGTATCCAAATGCACCAGTTGCATCCAATTTTACCGTGTACCCTTCACAAATTGAATTTGTTGGAGGCGCATTGAGTGTCCCTACCGGCAAAGGCAATAATCCAACAGCAGTCTCTATTGAAGCGGATGGACATCCGTTGGTAGATACAACCACTTTGTAATTGGCTGCAGCATTCACAATGACACTAGCGTTGATGCCAGGAGGAAACATGGCTATACCATCTTTAAACCACTGGTATGTGGCACCCAAAAAATTGGCCGTTCGCAAATTGATGTTGGAGCCCGTACAAATATTGACTGTCCCATCAGGAAGAATTTCTGCTGCACTGGCATCAGGTATGATAACCGGCACAATAGGATACTTGTTGGCCACTACCGTAACAATGTTTGATGAAACAGCGCAAGCAAAGGAATTGGTCACCGTGACGCGATAAGAGCCAGTAGTTTTTGCAACATAGATTGAATCTGGATTGGTCAAAAAGGATAGGTCTTGACGCCACTGGTACGTATTCCCAGGAGCCCGGGAGCTGACAATCAGCTTTGTAGAATCACCTTCACAAAAAATAATCTTACCAGTCAACGCGCTGAGAGAAATAATAGGCGATGGCTTGAATGAAATCTTTACCGAATCGGAAAGCGGAGAAATACATCCATTACCATCAATCGTCCTAACAAAATAATTAGAAGAGCTAATATTATTTCCCATCGAAGTGGAACCTTTTACAAAAAAATTCTTCTGGCTGGCATTGGACAACTGTATTGGTGCAATTGAACCACCCGTATACCAATTGAATGTAACAAGGTTAACTGCTGTTGAAGATTGCAGATAACTGCTGTCCAGCTGACAAATCACATTAGAAAATCCAGTTACAATGGTCAGTACGGGTTTTGCAGGAAGTGGGTTAACCGTTACATTGAGGGAAGTTTTGTTTGAACATCCGTTGACATTTATGCATTCCAATAAATAGCTACCCTCGAGTTTTGCAACAATGCTTCTTCCATTTCCTACAAGCGTTCCATTCCTGTACCAATTAAATGCAGCAGCAGGATCGGGCTGCACAACAACGGTATTCAAGAGTGCAGAGTCTCCCGTACAAAAAACATTGGCCCCTGCAGCATAAGTGATTACCGGTATCAATGGGGAGGCTTTGATGGTAACAGGTCTTGATGTGTATGTTTCACAACCATTGATATCTCTGGCAGTAAGAACAACAGTAAATATTTGTGCAGCCCTGAACTGGTAAGCAGTGGAATATTGGGTTGATTTGTTTCCATCTCCAAAATTCCATTCATAGGTGGTATTGGTTTGATCAGCAGTAACAGAGGTATTGGTGAATACAACATTATTGCTAATAAGGCAGGTATCAGAACTTGTTTCAACAGAAAATGAAGCACTGGCCTTGGCCTGGTTTACCGTCACCAAGCTAGAATTGCTTCTTGTTTTGTTACCACCATAAGTAATGTCGAGAAAGTAGGATTGGGTTGAGAGAGGGGTAACATTGATGGATCCAGTATTGGTTTCTCCAGTAGACCATTCAAGGATCAGCGGACTTTTGTTTACTTCAGCGATGGCATGCCCCTTGAATGGAGATGAAAATACATTGGTTATATCGCTCCACCTTGACCCGGCATTGTTTAGGCCGATGGCCGCATGATTGGCCCCTTTTGAAGATTGGAATACATCATCCGGCTCAACGAAAGGCGGGCTGTTGTACCAATATTTAAATGTTGTATCCAATGACCTGCCATCCAGCCATTTCCAACCGCTGGCCGAAGTGCCTGCTGCCTCTATTACTGGATCCTGAAAAAGACCAATCCAAAAAAAAGTATTGGGCTGGGTCCTCCGTGGGATCATGTTGTACACAGCATCGTTTTCTTGAAGGCTATCGATCACCCAAAGATCCATGCCATTTGTTTGGGCAGCCAATCTTGCATCGGTCCAACTCCTGGATACGGTGTCCATAAAATAGTCCTTTCCGTCAAAAGAACCTATAAGCTGGAAGCTGCCTTTGTACAAAAATGCATTGTATCGAATGGATTGCCCCTTGCAAATAGCGCTATCACCAGGCGTAATTTTAACAGTTTGCCCCTGCCCAAGTGCAATCATAGTGATGGATAGCAAAAGAAAGAAGAGAAAACTTCTATGCATCATTCCAAGTACATTGTGTTAAACTTTGCAGATATGTCAAATTTGACACACCTGCAAAGGAAAAACAATTAACGCACTTGCGCTCAATAAATTGTGTTAAAAAATTAACTCAGGTTGGCCAGAGCCGCAGTAATTCTTGCCATGGCATCTTCAATTTTTTGCATGCTGTTGGCAAATGAAATCCTGATACAGGTTGGTTCACCAAAGGCCCTACCGGTAACGGTAGACACATGAGCAGTATTCAGGAGGTACATGCACAAATCGTCGGCATCCTTGATCAGCTCTTCCCCATTTTTCTTTCCAAAATAGGCTGTAACCACAGGAAACACATAAAATGCTCCATCGGGTTCAGCTATCTGGATACCGGGAATGGCCTTCAAAAGACCCAGCATTCTTTCTCTTCTAAAGCCGAATTCCTTGTTCATTTCAATGCTGGGGGCCAAATCTCCGGTCAGGGCGGCAATGGCACCACGCTGGGTTACTGCATTGGTTCCGCTTGTATATTGTCCTTGCAGCTTTTCGCAGGCCTTGATTACATCTGGATGTGCAGCAATATACCCCAACCTATACCCGGTCATGGCATATCCCTTGCTGAGACCATTGATGATGATGATCCTGTCTTTCAAGTCCTCAAACTGGGCAATGCTCTCGTGCTTGCCAACAAAATTGATGTATTCATAGATCTCATCAGAAATGATGAAAACATCAGGGTATTTCCTGAAAACTTCTGCCAAAGCAGCCAGCTCATCCCTGGTATACACAGATCCACTGGGATTACAAGGAGATGAAAATATGAAAAGTGAAGTAGCTGGGGTAAGGGCAGCCTCCAGTTCTTCAGCCGTCAGCTTGTACTTATTTTCAATGGACGTACGCACAAGGGTAACTTTTCCTTCTGCAAGCTTAACAATCTCTGAGTAGGTTACCCAATATGGCGTTGGGATAACCACATCGTCGCCTTTGTTGACGATGGCCATCACCACATTGGCCAAACTTTGCTTGGCTCCTGTAGACACCAAAATATTTTCTGGCTTGTAATCAAGGTTGTTGTCACGCTTTAATTTTGTACACACCGCTTCTCTAAGGTCTGGGTAGCCTGCTACGGGTGTATAATGGCTATAATTATCATCAACTGCCTTTTTCAGGGCAGATTTTATATGATCAGGGGTGTCAAAATCAGGCTCTCCAAGGGAAAGATCGATCACATCAATTCCTTTTGCCCTCAATTCCCTGCCCAGTTTGGCCATTTTCAGTGTTTCCGGTTCTGCAAAGAGATC
>CANEWJ010000115.1 GCA_947442625.1 Chitinophagaceae bacterium | reverse complement strand
ATGGAAATGAAGAAAGCCGGAAAAACTGCAATCATCAAATAACCTTATCAATGGGAAAGCCTACAGGATTTTTGGAATATACCAGGGTCAGCCCCTCCAAAACAGCTGCTACAGAGAGGGTTCAGCACTACAATGAATTTGTAAAACCTTTCGAGCCACAGGAACTCAACAAACAAGCAGCACGATGCATGAACTGCGGCGTCCCCTTCTGCCATAGCGGATGCCCTCTGGGAAATATCATACCAGAGTTCAACGATGCCGTGTACAGGGAAAGCTGGCAAGAGGCATACGAAATACTCAGCTCTACCAACAACTTCCCTGAATTTACAGGAAGGATATGCCCTGCCCCCTGTGAAAGTTCTTGTGTGCTGGGCATCAACCAGCCACCAGTCAGCATTGAAGAGATTGAGAAACATATCATTGAAATCGCTTTTGATAAAGGGTATGTAAAACCAAGGATACCTGTACTGCGTACAGGTAAAAAAATTGCGGTGATTGGCAGCGGCCCAGCTGGCCTTGCTGCAGCAGCACAATTGAATCAGGCAGGCCATCATGTAATGGTGTTTGAACGTGATGAGAAACCCGGAGGACTGCTGCGCTATGGTATTCCAGATTTTAAACTAGAAAAAAACATCATCGACAGGAGAATTTCCTTGATGGAAGAAGAAGGTATCGTGTTCAAGTGCAATGCCAATGTAGGTGTTAACGTTAGCATCAATGATCTGATAAGAGAAAACAACGCCATTGTACTGGCTGGAGGCTCGACCATCCCCAGAGACCTTCCTATTCCTGGAAGGGAATTGAATGGTGTGCATTATGCCATGCATTTCCTCAAACAACAAAACAAGCTGGTAGCTGGTAGTGATCCGCTTGCAAAAATAAACATTGAAAGCAATGTACTGGATCATCTCTTGTCTGCAAAAGACAAACATGTGGTGGTGATTGGCGGCGGAGATACAGGAAGCGATTGTGTTGGAACCTCCAACAGGCAGGGTGCAATCAGCATCACACAGTTCGAACTGATGCCCAAACCCCCTGAAAGCAGGAGCACCATCATGCCCTGGCCAACCTACCCCATGGTATTGAAAACAACTACCTCGCATGAGGAAGGCTGTGAAAGACAGTGGGCTGTTGCCACCAAAGAATTCATTGGTGATGAAAATGGCAACCTGAAAGCCCTGAAAACAGTTGAATTGGAATGGAAGTCGGAAGATGGAAGACCCAGCAAGTTTACCGAGCGGGTTGGTTCTGAAAAAATCATTCCCTGCGAACTGGTATTGCTGGCCATGGGATTTGTAGCACCTCAAAAGGACGGCATGCTCGACACCCTGGACATTGAATTGGATGACAGGGGCAATGTTATGGCTACAGAGAAAGCATTCAAAACAAACATCGGAAAGATTTTCGCTTGCGGTGACATGAGGAGAGGGCAATCATTGGTTGTTTGGGCCATCAGTGAAGGCCGTGAATGTGCCAGAAAAGTAGATGAGTTCCTGATGGGTGTATCCTATTTGGAATCAAAAGACAGTAGTTTACTTGTGTAAACAATCAACAGAGATATTCCTATTCTATAGGCCGGTTTAACACCGGCCTATTTTTTTTCAACAACTTACACATTATGTTTATTTATATGTATTTATATTTGTTTTTCAGTCTTCCACAATAAAAATGGATAAAATTCATAATACATTGATTTTCAAATATTATTGACGATTTCAATATTATATTACATTTTTTTATATATATTCTTTATTAGAAATATATATTAACTTTTTATATATTTGACCCTGTAAATGATCTTTTAACCAAAATTATTCAACAATGAATTCAAAATCACTAAGAGACAAACTTCCCTTCTTGGTGCTGGCAATCATTGCCATTGCCGCAATTTTCGTTCCGGTATTACCCAACTTTGAGGACAAAGAAGGGGTTTATAATGGAGCAGATATTACATGGATTTTGATTGCAACAGCATTGGTTTTTTTGATGACCCCCGGTTTGGCTTTTTTCTATGGTGGAATGGTTCACAGAAAGAACGTCATTTCTACCATGATCAAAAGCATTGCTGCTGCCGGAGTTGTCTCAGTAATTTGGATAACATTTGGTTATAGCCTTTGTTTTGGTGATTCATTGGGCGGTTTCATTGGAAGCCCAATGACCAACTTCTTTTTCAAGGACGTTGCCAACGCAGCACCATGGTCCTTGGCGCCCAGCATCCCTAAATCATTGTTCGCGCTGTTTCAGCTGATGTTTGCCATCATCACCCCAGGCTTGGTGGTTGGAGCGTTGGCTGAGCGCGTAAAGTTCACCTCATATATTCTCTTCATCATTTTGTTCAGCATCCTTGTTTACGCTCCCCTCGCCCATTGGAGCTGGCATCCTGATGGCTTCCTGTTCAAAATGGGTGCCCTCGATTTTGCAGGTGGCACTGTGGTTCATATTTCTGCAGGTTGTGCAGCATTGGCTGGAGCCCTTGTACTCAAACGCAGGAAAGCACATTTGGAAGGTGTTGAAATTCCACCAGCCAATGTTCCCTATGTATTGATTGGAACCGGATTGCTATGGTTTGGATGGTTTGGCTTCAATGCAGGATCTGCCTTAGGCGCCAATGGCTTGGCTGTATCTGCCTTTGCAACCACCAATACCGCTGCTGCTGCTGCTGGTCTTTCCTGGATGTTCTTTGATGTGATGAAAGGCAAAAAACCATCCGTCATGGGTTTCTGTATTGGTGCGGTTGTAGGTCTGGTGGCCATTACACCTGGAGCAGGTTTTGTAGGCATCCCACAGAGTATTTTTATCGGCGTGATTGCGGCCATCATTTCCAACATTGCTGTTCACTACAAACAGAAATCAAGCCTTGATGACACACTAGATGTATTCCCTTGCCACGGACTGGGTGGTATTGTTGGCATGATCCTTACGGGGGTATTCGCAACCAAAGCTGTGAATGGAGCAGGCAATGATGGATTGTTTTATGGCAATGCTGAATTCTTTCTCACTCAATTGAAAGCCATGGGTATATCAGTTGTATATTCTTTTGTTGTCTCCTTTATCATCTTCAAGTTCATCAACCTGATCCAACCGCTAAGGGTTTCTGAAGAGGAAGAAGAAATAGGATTGGATGCATCACAACATGATGAGAAATACGGTAGAAATCCTCAGAAAAGTTAATACTCAAAAAACAACAAGGGTACAGCGCAAGGCGGTGTTGGACTAGAACATTCGCCTCTGCCATACCCTCTTTTTAGAACTAAAAACCACAACAATGTTACGAAAACTTTACGTAATGGGCGCCGTAATGGCCCTGAGCTTCAATGCAATTGGTCAAACAGACTCAGCCGCAACAAAGAAATCCAATTTCAGTTTTAGTGGATCGGTAGATGGATATTTCAGGACTGACTTTGCAAAAGACGCAGGAAACAACAGGACCAGCTTTACCAATAGTACGGGAAAACTTGCCCTGGGTATGGTATCCGCCAAGCTGGACTATACTGCCAAGAAATTTTCCTTTACAGCAGACCTTGGCGTTGGAAAAAGGGCAAAAGAATTTGCTTACAACGACAAGGGCATCCTGGCCAGTGTAAAGCAACTCTATGTTGCATATGCAGCTACAGACTGGTTGAAATTGACTGCAGGAAGCTGGGCTACCCATGTGGGATACGAACTGGTTGATCCATTTGGAAACAGGAATTACAGCATGTCTTACATGTTTTCTTATGGACCATTCCTTCATACGGGAGCAAAGGCAGATCTTACTTTCGGAGGCACTGGTTTGATGATTGGCGTAGCCAATCCAACTGACTACCGCAATGCTCCGGATCCCAATAAAAAAGCCCTGCTTTTTCAATTCAGCCAGGCCATCACGGATGACATAAAAGTATACCTGAACTATGTTGGTGCCCAAAGGCCTTCAGATGCTGCCAAAACAAGTCAGTTTGACATGGTCCTTACAGCAAAACCCAGCGACAAGTTCAACATAGGGGTCAATGGTACCATTTGCAACATCAAAACACAGACAGGCAATGTATATGGTGATGCCTCTTCTTGGTCAGGCATTGCAACTTATCTTAATTTTGATCCCATCGAAAAATTTGGCTTCACCCTGAGGTCTGAAATCTTCAACGATAGAAACCAATTGGCTGCACTGGGTGCCGCTAAATCAGGTGCAAGCATATTTGCCAACACGATTTCTGGTAATATCAAATTGGGCGGCTTCACCATCGTCCCTGAATTGCGCCTTGAGTCTGCGGGAGAGAATATTTACTTTTCCAAGGCAGGTACTGGAGCCAGATCAGCAACAAGCTTCCTATTAGCAGCCTATTACAAATTCTAGCCTATAGTTTTGGGTCATCAATAGTACGGAGGCGGCTTTCCAGTCGTCTCCTTTTTTATTTATTTCTTCCTGAAAAAGATCCTAACAGGAACACCCTTGAAATTGAATTTTTCCCTCAGTTTGTTCTCAAGATAATTCCTATACGGGGCCTTTATATCATCCGGGTAATTGGTAAAGAATGCAAAGGATGGCACAGCCGTAGGCAATTGGGTGATGAACTTTATTTTCACAGCATTTCCCCTTACAACAGGAGGATGATATGCAGCAATCACTGGTAGCATTTCTTCATTAAGAACAGATGTCTGGACTCTTCTTTTTCTGCTCTCATACACTTCCAACGCGGTTTCCACTACCTTGAATACCCTGGTTTTTTCTTTTGCAGAGATGAACAGAACAGGGATATCGGTAAAAGGTGCCAACCGGGCTTTGAGCTCTTTTTCGTAGTCTTTTGCAGTATTGGTAGCCTTTTCAACGGTATCCCATTTGTTGACAAGAAATACGATTCCTTTTCCTTTTTTTACTGCCAATGAGAAAATGTTGAGATCTTGCTGGGCAATTCCTTTTTCAGCATCAATCATCATGAGACAAACATCCGCCTCGTCAACGGCCTTGATGGCACGTATTACAGAGTAAAACTCAATGTCTTCATGTACCTTGGTCTTTCTTCTGATGCCTGCTGTGTCGATAAGAATCAACTCCTTCTGAAACAGGTTATAATGGGTATGGATGGTATCCCTAGTAGTTCCTGCAATTTCACTCACGATCGTTCGTTCTGTGCCCACCATTGCATTCAACAGTGAAGACTTGCCCACATTGGGCTGCCCGATAATGGCAATACGTGGAAGATTCTCATCTGGAACCTCAGCATCCGCTTCAATGAGCGATGCAATATCGTCAAGCAACTCCCCTGTTCCACTTCCAGACATGGAAGACAAGAAATGGGTATGCTCAAACCCAAGTGAATAAAATTCCGTGGCATCGAGCTGTCGTGCATTGTTATCGACTTTGTTAACGGCAAGAAATACCGGCTTTTTTGAAACCCGAAGAATGTTGGTCATGGCTTCATCAAGCGTAGTAACTCCTGTCGTTACATCTGTCATGAAAATAATGGCATTGGCCTCTTCGACTGCAATCATCACTTGCTCACGTATTTCCTTTTCAAATATCTCAACTCCATAGGGTACAAACCCGCCTGTATCAATGATATTGAATGTCTTGCCATTCCATTCAGAAACGCCATATTGTCGATCCCTGGTAACACCAGGCGTATCTTCCACAATTGCCTTGCGCTCTTCAAGCATACGGTTAAAAAACGTGCTCTTGCCCACATTGGGTCTTCCTACTATTGCTACTGTAAATCCAGACATAATTGTATTTTCTATCGTTTAATGTTTGAAGGAAGCATTCCACTGATGCAGCAGTGCCAATACGCCCTCTTCCTTCTTCAAGTTTATTTTATTTTTTCTTGCCCAATCTTCCAACTTGCCAACTGCAGGCAAAGCCGTAAAGATAACGTCATCAGAAAGCTTTTTCAATTGTGTTACGCGCCCATTCATGGCAACAAAATAAGCATAGGTTGTTCCAAAATAATACCGCTTCAATGTGCCGAAAAGCGAATCAGCTGTTACAACATTTTTTTTCGACACCTTGTACAAAATAGCGTTCCCTTTATTCAACTGCTCAGCATATTCGCCAATTGGCTTGCCAACTGATGTTGTAAAATCCAACGTCTTCACAAAAACGGCTTTCTGAACAGCCGTATCCGATTTATCATACACCACAATTTTCCTCACAATATCATTGGGCACGACCATTTCGGCCTTGTCCTTTCCCAAAAAATGAAATTCCTGTGTCAATAAATTAAACTTGACCATGTATTTACCCATGCTCCTACCGTCATTCATGAATATCTCAGCCTGATGAAATTCTTCATAAAAGAAAGGACTTCCCTTTACCTGATCATAGGATAATCTTTGTTTACCAAGATTGGAAACACCTTCAAAATTAACCTCATGGACAGCCAAGGTATATGTTGCAGCACTGAGATCCGGAACAGGCAAATAAGATGCACCACCTTGCATCTGGGCAAATGTGCAAATCCCCAATAACAAAGCAATAACATTCATGATGACGAACATTAATGCATGCATTAAGCCATTACTACGCATTGTATCCGTATTCGTTAAGATAAAGCTCATTGTTGCGCCAGTTGTTGCGCACTTTTACATGCAACTCAAGAAAGATTCTGCTGTCCAGAAAACTTTCAAGGGACTGTCGCGAAAGAGTACCCAATTTTTTGATCATCGCCCCTCCTGTTCCCAGAATGATTGCTTTCTGTGACTCGCGTTGCACAATGATCTCTGCAGCGATCTTGATCAGTGTAGTCTTTTCTTCGAAAGCCGAGATCATTACTGTTGTTTGATAAGGAATCTCTTCATCAAACAACTCAAATATTTTTTCACGGATCAACTCTCCTGCGAAGAATCTCGTGGGCAAATCGGTAAGGTCTTCCTGATCATAAAACGGTTCTCCCTCCGGTAACATCTCAATGATGGCATTTTGTAACTGGTCTATATGCAGCTTTGAGGCAGCAGAAATGGTAATGATCTTTTTGCAATATGGCTTGTCCTTGAAATAAGCCTCCGCCATTTCAATACGGTCTTTTTTTACCATATCGCATTTGTTCAGCACAAGGATGGCGTTGGTTTTTATTTTAAGGGAAGAAAAAATATTATCAAGCTCCAGCAGGTCATCCCGCAGATCAGCTACCAACAAACAAACATCTGCATCTTCCATGCTGGATTTGACGGCATGCATCATTTTCTCATGCAACTTGTACTTTGGTTCTATCACTCCTGGTGTGTCAGAAAAAACAATCTGGTAATCAGGTCCATTCAAAAACGCCCGAATCCTGTGCCTTGTGGTTTGCACCTTGGATGAGACAATGGCCAGTTTCTCTCCAATGAAAGCATTGAGCAAAGTGCTTTTGCCTGCATTCGGTTTTCCGATGATATTTACAAATCCTGATCTCATGTTAGTCTTGCAAAGGTAACGCAGTAAAAATTGTTTTGAACATATTAGATTTAGGTGTACATTCGCAGCCACATCGCGAAGTAGAGCAGCGGTAGCTCGTCGGGCTCATAACCCGAAGGTCGCTGGTTCGATCCCAGCCTTCGCAACAAAAAAAGACAACCCAATGGTTGTCTTTTTCTATTTTAGCCCTTAGCGTTTTCAATTTCCTTTTTTAATGCTGCTTGCACCCGTGGCCCGGGTATTGGTCGGAGATGGATTACCGTAATAGGTAATGGTGCTGGCACCTGAGGCGTTTGCTTTCAGCTCGCCTGAAACGCTTATTCTCAGGGTAGATGCACCTGTGGCATTTAGGTTTGCGTGTACTGTTTTCAGGGCTGCGGCAGACATTTTGCTGGCCCCTGTAAAATCAGCATCAACGCTCACGGCATTTCCCATGGCTTCTATGTCTGATGCTCCCGTAAAATCCAACTTAAGTTCCTTGCAGTCGAGCTTACCGGTAAAATCACTGGCCCCGGAAAATGTCAGGGAAAGTTGATTGGCCTGAAGCATGTCGGCCACCAAAAAATCTACGGCACCAGAGGCCTTAACTGATTTCAATGAGGGTGCTGAGAGGTATACACGAAAATCAGGTCTTTGACCCAGCCAGCTGGCCCATCCCTTGTCCAGCTCTACAAACAACTCATTGTCCACTACCCTTGTAACAATATGATTCCGAACTGAGGCTGACTTTGCGCTGACAGCCACCTCATTCTCTTTTCCTGCGGAAAAATATACTTTAAAGGGTCCTCTTACCACAACAGCATTAAAACTACTTGTTTCACGCTTGGCGATATTGGGATCATTCATGATGAGCTTGTCTTGTGCCTGCACAAATACATTCATCCCTATCAACAGCACCAGCATCATTGTTTTCTTCATGATTTTATTTTTTTGATATTGAAAGGTATGACGAAGCACCTCAACAAAAGTTACAACCAAATAAATTTCTGGAAATTGACACAAGCAAATCAATCATATTATAATTTTGCATTGTTCCCGGGGTGCTCTGGTTGATTCCAGGGCTGAGATCAAACCCGTAGAACCTGATCAGGATAATGCCTGCGCAGGGAAGGAAGAATACCATCATTCAATCCTTTCCT
>CANEWJ010000114.1 GCA_947442625.1 Chitinophagaceae bacterium | reverse complement strand
CTGTAGAGAATCGCAAAATCCCTGTTGAAAAAATGGTTCCTGAGTTTTTGTTCCTGTATGGCGTCGGCTACAAATTTTCCTTCATCATTATCGGTCATGGTCCTGACCAATTTGATCTTGTCTCCTTCACTGTTTTCCGTCCACAACTCTTTTGGTATCTGTCCCTTGTTGTTGCCAATCACCTGGTTGGCCACATTCAGGATCTGCTTGGTGCTCCTGTAGTTTTGTTCCAGCTTGATGACCTTCACATCATCATAATCCTTTCTGAAGAGGAGGATATTTTCAATGGTGGCGCCACGAAATGCATAGATGGATTGCGCATCATCTCCCACCACACAAACATTCTCGTGCATGGCACCCAAGAGCTTGATGATTTCATACTGCGCAGGATTGGTATCCTGGTACTCATCAATCATGATATGGCTGAACTTGTGTTGGTACTTGTGCAGGGCATCAGGATGGTTCTTCAGGATCAGATAGAATTGCAGGAGTAAATCATCAAAATCCATGGCACCATTCTTGAAACAGCGTTTTGCGTAGGCGGTATAAATCTGTGCGATCGCAGGGCGGTTGGCACGGGCATCTTCCTGCTGCAATCCAAAATCTTTTGCATACTCCTCTGCGGTTACCAGCGCATTCTTGGCAGACGAAATCCTGTTGTAAACTGTGGATGGTTTGTAGATCTTATCGTCCAGGTGCAATTCATTGATCACTGTTTTCAATACACTCTTGGCATCGTCCGTATCATAAATCGTAAAACTGGTAGGATAGCCCACGCGCGACGCTTCCCCCCTGAGGATTCTGGCAAACACGGAGTGAAAGGTTCCGATGTATAAATTTCTGGCCTCCCTGTTGACCAATATCTTTTCAACCCTTTCTTTCATTTCCTTTGCTGCCTTGTTGGTAAAGGTCAGGGCCAGGATTTTGAAAGAGTCCACACCATTGGCCATCAGGTGGGCAATACGGGTGGTCAATACCTTGGTTTTACCACTCCCCGCTCCGGCAATAATCATGAGTGGGCCATCAAGATGCAACACGGCCTCCCGCTGTTGCGGGTTCAGCTCATTCAGGTAATCAAACATGGTTGCAAGTTAATGAATTCGGTTCTTGGTTTGGGTTAATCGACCAGATGTTAAAATTTTGTTCAAGGGGATTTAAGGCTTAAACCTTTGGAACCCGTCTGGGTCTATCATACTGTGAGGGTGATGGTACACCCTGATCTTAAAACCTAAAAACAATAATGATGAAGACAAACAAAATTTTTCTCGGCCTGGCCTCTGCAGTCATTGCCATGGTATTGGTTTTCTCAGCCTGTACAAAATCAGGTGTCAATGGAAACGCTTCTGTAGCTGTTTTCCTGACCGATGGACCCGGAGACTTTGATGCGGTGAACATTGACATCCAAAAAGTGGAAGTAAAAGTGGACAAGGATGAGCAACACAAGCGCGATGACAACAGAAACAGGTTGGATGATGATAAAGATGACCACCTGAAAAGAAAGGATGATTTCGGAGAGTGGATCGATCTGAACTTTGCTCCAAAAGTAATTGATGTGCTCAGCCTCAGAAATGGTATCGAGACACAACTTGGAACCGCCAATATCGATGCAGGTACCGTAAGAAAAATCCGCATCACCCTGGGCACAAAAAATACTGTTGTGAAAGCTGGTGTTACCTATGACCTGCTCTTGGACAGCCAAACTTCCAACTTCCTTTATGTTAATTTATTTGAGGACCACAGGGAACGTGGTAACAGGAATGATGTAAAAGTTTGGGTTGACTTTGATATTGCCAGCTCTATTGTTGAGGCAAACCGCAAGTTTTACCTGAAACCTGTTCTCCGTCCTTTCTGCAACGCCAATTTTGGTGAAATCGAAGGAAAAGTACTTCCGCTTGATGCAAAAGCAGTGGTTCGTGTAAGCAATCGCGCTGGTTTCAATGCGGTAGCATTGCCCAGCAGGGATGGTTCGTTCAAGGTGCGCGGTTTGACAGATGGCACATACACTGTGACTGTTGAAGGAATCGCTCCTTACATCATGCAAACAATCAACAATGTAGTGGTTAAGAAGGGAGAGAATACCAAAATTCGTGCCATCACCTTGGTAAAATAAAGAGGGTTTTGTTAAAAATGAAAAGGGTCGTCCAGTGATGGACGGCCTTTCTTATTGGTTGCCCCTCAAGGCAATCCCGCTGCGGGTTCCGGTATGTTTCCCGTTGTTGATCACCAGCTTGCCGTTGACCAACACATATTCGATGCCTTTGGTGAACTGGTGCGGATTTTCGTAGACCGACATGTCTTGAATGGTATTCTCATCAAAAATGAGGATGTCGGCAAACTTTCCTTCCATGATCAGGCCACGGTCTTTGAGGTTGAACTTGGTGGCAGGGAGTGAGGTCATCCTCCTCACGGCTTCTTCCAGGCCAATAAGTTTTTCTTCCCTTACATATTTGGCCAGCACCCTAGCATTGGTTCCATACCCCCTTGGGTGGGGCATTCCCTTTCCGTTGCTGACTCCACCATCGGCAGCTGGCATGTTGAAAGGGTATTTCATGAAATGGGCAAGATCCTTTTCATTCATGGTATGGTAAATCATCTGGGCATTTGCCCTGGCCAGCATGTCCAAAATGGTATTGGCTTCGTTGATGAATTTCTTCTTGTTGCCCAGGCCTTGGTTGATCTGGCTGATGTTTTTCCCGTTGAAACTGCTGTCCGGACTAAAATTGGCGACAACCGCATAGGCATAATCTTTTCTTTTGGCCGCCTTCAATGCCTGCGCCATTCCATCGATTATTTTCTTCCGCTGCTCGGGATTTTTCAGCCTCACCCTCAGGGAGTCTAGCCCGCCTTCTAGGGCCCAGTCTGGAACGGTGACGGCCAGGTTGGTGCTGCTGGCGGTATACGGATATTGGTCGATGGTGACATCGTATCCCTGCTTTCTGGCCTCTTCCACCATGCCCAGCGTTTCGGTGGATCGACCCCAGTTGTTCTTTCCCGTCACCTTAAAATGCGATATCTGCACTGGAATATTGGCTTCTCTGCCAATGGTAAGTGTTTCATTGATGGCCTCATCAACCCTGGTTCCTTCATAGCGCATGTGTGTAGCATAAACCCCACCCTTTGACGCTGCAACCTTGGCCAGGTCTACAATTTCCTGGGTAGGAGAATACATACCGGGGAGATAAATGAGTCCGGTGGACAGTCCTACAGCCCCATCTTCCATGGCTTTCAACATGAGGGCCTCCATTTTTTTCATTTCTTCAGGGGTCGCCTTGCGGTTGTCCAATCCCATGCCCAGTCTTCTGATGGTATTGTGACCAGCCAGGGTGGCTACATTGATGGAAGTTGTTGTCTTGTCAATCTTTTTCAAGAAAACAGCAATATCATCGGCAGCACCTCCGCAGTTTCCGGTAACGACGGAAGTAACACCATCATAGATATAATTATCAGCAGTAGGCCTTTCAAAGACGCCGCCTTCAATATGCGCATGCACGTCAATAAAACCTGGCGAAACAACCCTATTCCTGGCATCAATCGTTTTTGCATTGGGATATTGGGCAGCCAATCCCTTTTTAATGGCAATGATCCGGTTTCCTTTCACGCCTACATCAGCCCGGTACCAGCTGTTGCCTGTTCCATCAACAATACGACCGTTGGTGATGATGAGGTCGGGGGTTTGCTGGGCAAACAAAATTGCAGGCAATAAAAATAGAACGAAGAAAAATTGTTTCACGATCAATGGTTTTACGGGCCAAAAGTTAACCAATTTTTTGAATGCGTGTATATCAGGGTTATTTTGGCAAAGAATGCCTAATTTTCCAATACCAACAATGCCTATGCCGATCAGGATTTTTATCACAGGAGGAACATTTGACAAGGAATACAATGAGCTCAATGGAGAGCTTTTTTTCAAGGATACCCATCTCCATGAAATGCTAAGGCTTGGTCGCTCCAAACTCAAGCTCGACATCACTACTTTGATGATGATAGACAGCCTGGACATGACGGATGCAGACCGTGAGCGGATTTCACATGAGTGCATACATGCTCCTGAAGAACGCATCCTCATTACACACGGAACAGATACCATGGCCATTACCGCTTCGGTGCTGGCAGAAAAAGTAAAGGATAAAACCATTGTCATTACTGGCGCCATGGTTCCCTATAAGTTTGGCAGCTCAGATGGGATGTTCAATCTTGGCAGTGCCCTGGCCTTTGTGCAAACCCTCCCGCGTGGTGTTTATATTGCCATGAACGGGAAAATTTTTGAAGGCAAAAATGTAAGTAAAAACAAATCAACCGGAGAATTCGAAACCATTAACCCAACATAACACATACCATGAAGAAGATTTTATTATCCCTTGCTTTTGCCTCATTTTGTTTCTTCACAACACAGGCCCAGAAAAAAAAGAAAGAACCCGTGGCATCTGTAGTTGCTGCACTGGTCAAGGCTATGGAAACGGGCGATCGCACTGCACTGGAAAAACTTTCATCCGATCACCTCAGCTATGGTCATTCTGGCGGTCACGTTGAAAACAGGGCTGAATTTGTAGAAGCCATTGCCAGCGGAACATCAGACTTTTTGACCATCGACATCAGCAAACAAAGCATTGATATTACGGGTAAAAATGCGATTGTAAGACACCAACTTGATGCCAAAACAATGGACAAGGGCAAGCCTGGTGAAGCCCACCTCAATGTGCTCTATGTTTTCAGGAAAGAAAATGGCGAGTGGAAAATGCTGGCCAGGCAGGCGGCAAAGATTGTGAAGTAGGGTGAAACTTTGCCTGTTTCCCTTAGCGCTTACATGTTAGCTAAAACGCTATTTCAAACCTATTGGGCAATAATCTTCAGAATACGACCAGGACCCTCCAAGGCCACGTAAACAGAACCATCTGGAGCCTGTCCCACATGACGCACCCTTCCCTTGATGCCATCCACTGTTCCGGCAGCGCTGATGGTTGAGCCATTCACAGTCAACCGATGAAGTTGTTGCGAAGCAAGTCCACCAGCCAATAGATTTCCCTTCCATGCTTTGAAAGAATTGTGGGTGATGAAGGTCATTCCTGCTACACCGATAGATGGTGTCCAGGAAAATGAAGGCTCGACGATACCCGATGCTGTATGTCCCTGTGAAATGATTGTATTGTCGTAATTCGTTCCCAGCGAATAAACAGGCCAGCCATAATTGGCACTGGGGTTAATGATATTGATCTCATCCCCACCCTTGGGTCCATGTTCGGATTCCCAGACAGCACCGGTGGTTGGATGGATAATCATTCCCTGAGGATTACGGATACCATAGGCAAAAATTGTGCTGGCTGTAGTTTGTCCGGGCAACACTGGATTGTCGGAGGGAATACCCCCTGAAGCAGTGATGCGGTGTATCTTTCCCCAAGGGGAAGCGGTATTGGAAGAGTTCCGATTGCTGGCCGAGGGCCCTCCAAAACTACCAGTTCCTCCTTCTCCAACTGATATATACAACATGCGCTTGGCATCAAACGCTAATCGCGATCCGTAATGACCATTCCAGGTATTGCCACCACCTGTCTGAAAAACAGTTTCTATGCTTTGAATGGCATTGCCAGCAATTTTGAAGCGTATAACGCGAAGCTCACCACTACCATTGGTTGCGTTGGCTGCATAACAGGCATAGACCCAACCATTGCTGGAATAATCTGGATGCACACGAACATCCATCAATCCTCCCTGACCACTGCTTCGCACAGATGGAAAGCCGGTTAATTCAGTTACAGCACCACCGGTCTGACGATAAATTTTACCCCGCTTTTCTGTAAATAGCATATCCCCATTGGGAAGAAAATCAAATCCCCAAATGATCTCATATCCTGTGAGCACTGTGCTGATCGTGATCTGGGGTGGCGTACTGACATCAACAGGACTTGATGGTGCACGTTTAGCGCAAGCTGCTATGGCAATAATCACTACACTGCATATCGCAACTCGTTTCAGGATGGTAAACATTCGTTGGAATTGATTGTGAACGATAGATTAAAAATAAGTATTTACTGCAAATTCAAACTGATCAATAAACAGTAATGTCATTGTATAGTCAGTAATTTATGAAAATACATTTATCTGACTTTTCGTCCCTGTAAAAAACTCCCCTTTTGCTACTCTTGCGTGTAGGAATTATTGATCATAGTCCCCCTTTGCGTTTTGATTTTATTGGCGCGGGCCATGCTGCATTATTGGCTTTTTCAGTTGAGCTGCGTTCTGGATCTTCACAAGCCATGTAAACAAGAATGGCTGTAATGATGGCATTGTTGCGCAAATCATCAAACACAATTTTATCGTAGGTGTCCCTGTTGGTATGCCAGGTATAATTGAAATATGACCAGTTTAATGCCCCCAATGAAAATGCAGGAGCGCCCGCTGCTACAAAGGACGCGTGATCAGATCCGCCGCCACCGGGCATTCCTGGGAAGCTGGTTCTGATGGAGTCCTTATAAGCTCCTGGTACTGCGCTCAACCACTTGCCCAGATAGTCTTTCGACTTTGCATATCCTGAACCACTGAGGTTTACAATCCTGCCAGTTCCATTGTCTTGGTTGAACAAGGCTTGAAGATTGTTTACTATTTCAGGATGATCTTCCACAAAAGCACGAGAACCATTCAATCCCTGTTCTTCACTGCCCCAATGGCCCACTAAAATGGTGCGTTTAGGATTGGTGTATATTTTTTTAAGAATGCGCATCGCCTCCATCATCACCATCGTGCCGGTACCATTGTCTGTTGCGCCTGTTCCACCATCCCAAGAGTCGAAGTGAGCTGAAAGCATTACGTATTCATTTGCTTTGCTTGTGCCTTTGATTTCTCCGATGGTGTTAAAGGTTGGTACTTCACCAAGCTCCTTTGATTTGGCAAGCACACTGATTGTTGGTGCAGCACCTGACTCAGTCAATCGGTACAACAAGCCATAATCTTCTAACATCACATCAATAGTTGGAATTTTTTTGGTGTAGGCATCAAAAATTTTATTCACGCCAAAACCCTGGCTCCAATTGCTGCCCACAAGGCCCGCTGCGCCTGCATTTTCAAGTGCTGCAGCAAGCGTGCGGTTGTTGTATCCTGTTTTGCTGATGCGTTTGCGCCAGGCTTCAGTAAGCTCTTTTCTTTCCTGCAGCATTTTATCCATCGAGGCTTTGGTAGCAAATTCTTTCCAGTTGTAATCGGGTCTTCCAGTGGGCTGAGGCATTGCGATCAACACAAACTTTCCTTTTACATTGGGCAACCATTGTTTGAAGGCGACCGAATCGTCTACATCAGCAAGAATAATGGTTTCCCCCTTCACTGCTTTTTTGGTAGATGGTGAAAAAGCCAATTGTGTGGCTTCCAAGGATTTGGTCCAAGGACTGACCATGTCTACATGCGTAATGCCGCGATCCCATCCTCTCCACGTACCATAGTTTTCTCTTTTCGCAGCAATGCCATATTGCTGGTACTGTGCAATGGCCCAATCACTGGCTTGCACCATTTTGGTAGAGCCAACCAAGCGCGGTCCTACGCCATCCATCAATTCATGGCTCATTCTTTTCAATTGCGAATTTTCTGTTGCTTCTTTGATGATGGCTGCAACAATGGGATCTTGTTGGGCAAATGCATCGATACAAAAAGATTGAGCAGTAAAAACAATGGTAAGAAGGATTGTACTAATACGCATGGGAATTGATTTGAGAGTAAAATAATGAAATTCATGGAATCGAATAGCATAAGACATAAAAAGGGCCCAAGCAATACTGCATGAGCCCTTTTTTATCATCAATCTATTTCTTCAACCCCTCAACCCCAAACTACTTCTTCTCCAGCAACTTGAAGAACTGATCCAACTGAGGCAAGATAACAATGCGTGTCCTGCGGTTGGCGGCACGACCTGCTTCAGTTGAATTGTCTGCCAATGGGCGGAATTCTGCACGACCTGCTGCAACCATTTGTGCAGGGTTCATGTCATATTGCTTTTGGAGCAAGCGAACAATGGTTGTTGCACGCTTCACACTGAGATCCCAGTTGTCCATCAGGTCCTTGTCGCCTTTCATGGCAACATTGTCTGTATGTCCTTCCACCATGAACTCAATGCCGGGCTGGTTCTTCAAAACCAATGCCACTTTTCCAAGCACCGTCTTGGCCCTGTCGCCAAGGTCAAAGCTGCCTGTTTTGAAAAGCACTTTGTCTGAAATATCCACATATACCACACCCTTGTCTACCTTGATGTTTACATCTTGATCGTTCAAATCTCCAATGGCACCTTTGAGGTTCATCACCAGGGCCATGTTCACGGAATCCTTTCTTGCGGCGGCAGATTGGATGTTTTGAATATAGGCATCCTTGGATCCGATATTGTCCAAAGATTTTTTAATGCTTTCCGCCTGAGAAGAAGAAATGACTGAAAGGTCTTCCAACTGCTTCAGCGTCTGGTTGCTGCTTTTCTTCAGGAATTCAATCTGGTCTTTCAATGAACCGATTTGCGCTTCGCGCTGTGCGTCTGCAATGGAGCGCTGGCGATCAGCTTCAGCCTTTTCATCACGGCAGGCCTTTGCTTCCATTTGTG
>CANEWJ010000113.1 GCA_947442625.1 Chitinophagaceae bacterium | reverse complement strand
ATCAATGCTGAAAACGCTGATCGGGTTCAGGCAAAGATTGTTGGAGAGGCAGCAAATGGACCATTGACACCTGAGGCAGATGAAATCCTTGTCAACAAAGGAATCCTTGTAGTTCCTGACATGTATTTGAATGCTGGTGGTGTTACTGTTTCTTATTTTGAATGGTTGAAAAACCTCAGCCATGTTTCCTATGGTCGTCTGGAAAAAAGATTCATGGAAAACCAAAATGCCAATATTGTATCCCAGCTTGAAGAAATGACAGGCAATAAAATCAGCGATGAACAAAAAAAATTGATTGTTCACGGACCGGATGAGATTGACCTGGTCAGGAGTGGATTGGAAGATACCATGATAAAGGCCACCAATGAGATTTTAGATTGCTGGAAACAAAATCCTACAATCAAAGACATGAGAACAGCTGCTTTCGTAGTGGCCATCAACAAGGTGGGGACCAGCTATTTGGAGCTGGGAATTTTCCCATAGAAAATACACTTACTCATGTTTTGGAAAAAAAGAGAGCCATTCAGGTATCTCTTTTTTTTTGTCCGCCACGTGGCATTCAACACCATTGGTGACAACAAGATAACGTACAGGAATGGCCAGGTTGTAGGAAAGAATTTGCATCAACACTGGCGCTTTCAATGGGACATCAGCAGCTTTGCATTCAACCATCATCCAAGGCTGGGTATTTGAGTCAAACACCAGTAAATCAAAGCGTTTCATCAAATTTCCAAGGCGCAGTCCTTTTTCAACGGCGATCGAATGAGAAGGAATTCCTGCAGCCTTTGTCAACCAACTGATGAAATTCTGCCTCACCCATTCTTCAGGCTGTAGGGCAACCCATTTCTGACGAATACCATCAAAAATTTCTGGCTGCCCCCTCTCCTCGCGGATCTTGAAATCAGGTTCGGGAAACTTCAGGTTGATCATGCATGCAAAGTAATCAGTAAATTCGAAGCAGAACAATTTGAAATATGAACAGCAAGGAAGATATCGTCAAGAACTGGCTCCCCAGGTATACAGGAATGGCCATAGAGCAATTTGGACAATACATCCTCCTGACCAACTTCAGCAAATATGTGGCCCTTTTCGCAGCATGGAACAATGTTACAGTTGTTGGACAAGACAAACCCATGCAATGCGCTACTTTCGATGGCATCACCATCATCAATTTCGGCATGGGCAGCCCCACCGCAGCAACCATTATGGACTTGCTTACTGCCATTGACCCCAAAGCCGTTCTGTTCCTTGGAAAATGTGGAGGGCTAAAAAAAAGAAACAAGATTGGCGACCTGATACTCCCCATTGCCGCCATCAGGGGCGAAGGAACTTCCAACGACTACTTCCCTGCAGAAGTGCCAGCCATGCCGGCCTTTGCCTTACAAAAAGCAATCTCAACCACCATCCGAGAACATGAGTTGGATTACTGGACAGGAACCGTATACACGACCAACAGAAGGGTTTGGGAACATGACGAAGATTTCAAAAACTATCTTCAAAAAGTCAGGGCATATGCGATTGACATGGAAACGGCTACCATTTTTTCGGTAGGCTTTTACAACAAAATCCCTACAGGAGCCTTGCTCCTTGTCAGCGACCAGCCCATGATCCCTGAAGGGGTTAAAACAGAGGAAAGTGATAAACAGGTTACGGCAAATTTTGTAGAATCGCATCTCAAGGTAGGGATTGACTCACTGAAACAACTGATCAACAATGGCCAAACTGTGCGACACCTCAGGTTTTAAATCATTTACAGTTTATAAATGGTGTAAAAAGCGAATTGTCGCATCTGCGAATACCGTATTTTTTTTGTAATTTTGCCATCTTAAAGCCAAAACAAGTCTGGTGCCGTAAGATCAGGTTTGATGGATATGACGCCCTATTAGGGTAGCTACCGGGATTTGTTTTCAGGCAAAATAAACATTTACACGCATGAAACTATCCCAATTTAGGTTCGACTTCCCCCTTAACCTTATTGCCCAGACACCCACCAAAAGAAGAGAAGACGCCAGGCTCATGGTTGTTCACAAGGACACTGGTCTGATTGAGAACAAAACCTTCAAGGACATTCTTGACTATTTTGAGGAAAAAGACGTTTTTGTGGTGAACAATACCAAGGTATTTCCTGCCAGGATGTACGGACGCAAAGAAAAAACCGGAGCCAAAATTGAGGTTTTTCTTTTGAGAGAGTTGAACAAGCAGAACAGGTTATGGGATGTTATTGTTGATCCCGCAAGAAAAATTCGAGTAGGAAACAAGCTCTATTTTGGTGATGCAGATGAGTTGATTGCCGAAGTAATTGACAATACAACTTCAAGGGGAAGAACCATTCGGTTCCTTTTTGAGGGCTCAGATGAGGACTTCAAACTGGTGCTCAATTCACTCGGTGAAACTCCATTGCCCAAATACATCAAACGCAAGCCAGATGAGCTGGACAGGGAAAGATACCAAACGGTTTATGCAAAGCATGAAGGTGCAGTAGCGGCACCAACCGCAGGTTTGCATTTTTCATCAGAGTTGATCAAGCGTTTGGAAATTGAAGGAATCCGTTTTGCTGAAACAACCCTACACACTGGGCTGGGAACGTTCAGGGCTATTGAAGTGGAAGACCTGAGCAAACACAAAATGGAAGCAGAATATTACAAGGTAGACGAGACTGCCTGTAAAATAGTGAACAAGGCAAAATCTGAAGGACACCGGATTTGCTCTGTAGGTACAACAACCATGAGGGCATTGGAGAGTACGTTTACAGCAGACAAAATGTTGAAACCTTCAGAAGGCTGGACCAATATCTTTATTCATCCTCCATACGAATTCTCCATTTGTGATTCATTGATCACCAATTTCCACCTGCCAAAAACTTCCCTGCTCATCATGGCTTGTGCATTTGCAGGCTACGAACTTACCATGGAAGCTTACAAAAAGGCCATCAAAGACAAGTACAGGTTCTTCAGCTATGGAGATGCGATGCTGATTATCTGATGAATTAACTTTAATCGAGCCCGAACAGCCCTTTGTTCAATACTTTGAGGGTTTCATTTTTGAAGGAAGTTGGAACCAGTATGGATACGTTGTGTAAACTACCTCCATAACTAACCATGTTCACTGGCACACCTGCAAGTGAATCAAACATCCTGGTCACGAGTTGATCTTGTTGTGTGAGTTTGTTGCCTACAACAGAAACGATGGTTTGATCAGCAAGGACTTCCAATTCACCCAATGGTTGAAGCTCCTTGGAAATCTGGTCAAGGTTCAATGTATTGTCAATGGTTACAGATACTGCCACTTCAGACGTCGTAATCATATCGATGGATGTTTTGTATTTTTCAAACACCTCAAAAATCTTTCTCAGAAATCCATAGGCCAGCAACATGCGGCTGCTTTTTATTTTGACCATTACAATACCATCCTTTGCTGCAACGGCCTTCACACCATTCCCATCAGGTTCCTTGAGGATGATTGTACCTTTTGCTTCGGGCTCCATTGTATTGAGCAGTTTCACGGGAATATTGAAATGTTGTGCTGGCCAAATGGATGCTGGATGAAGGATTTTTGCGCCAAAATAAGCCAATTCAGCCGCCTCATCAAAGCTCAATTGTTCAAT
Organism: Chitinophagaceae bacterium; assembly: GCA_947442625.1. Classification (GTDB taxonomy): domain Bacteria; phylum Bacteroidota; class Bacteroidia; order Chitinophagales; family Chitinophagaceae; genus Pollutibacter. The sequence continues at coordinate 4,964 of CANEWJ010000113.1, read as the reverse complement.
CGGGCGGGTGGTGCCCACTACCCTTGGGTCGTTGTTGTGCATCCCATCAATATCTGTCCAAATTTCACAAACTGAAGCACTCACTGCAGCAGCAATCAAGGAAGCAGAATAATCACTGCCACCACGTTTTAGGTTATCTACCTCTCCCTTTGCATTCCTGCAAATGTATCCTTGGGTGATGTAAATGGGCTTTCCTGAATGGCTCTCCAATGCCTTCAGCAGTTTTGCCCTGATGGCCAGCACCTGCGGTTCATCATTGGCATCAATGGCCATGAAATCAAGTGCAGGAAGCAATACATGGTCCTGCCCCTTCTCTTCCAAATAATAAGAAAACAACTTGGTACTCATCAATTCTCCCTGGGCAAGAATATCCTTGTTGAGTGCCTCATTGAAAGAAATTTTCAAAATGATGTTGAGGAATTCAAAATGCTCATTGATGCAAGCAACAGCCTTTTCCCTCATCGCATCTTTTTCAAGCAAAGCATTGATAAAAACACCATAATGGGCATGAAGCACATCAATGGCATTTTTGGCTTTATCCTTGTCTCCTGCAGCCAACGCATCACCAATGGCTACCAAGGCATTGGTTGTTCCACTCAGCGCACTCAAGACAACAATTTTGGGCTCGTTGTCGCGGGTGATCAAGTCTCTTACCTGAAACATTCTTTCCGGCTTGCCAACGGAGGTTCCTCCGAACTTCATTATTTTCATGGGTTGTTGTTTGAGTGTGCGCGAAGTTAAAACTTGATATTGAATTTTTCAGCAATCGTTGCAAGGTCCTGCCAAACTACTTCAAGCAGGGGGATGCCATGCATGCGGCGGTGTTGTTCCATGGCGCGCTCAGGATCTCCCGGAATCAGTACAGGCTGGTCTGCAGTGATTGGGTCCGCAGCCCGGAACCGCCTGATCCAAAGGTCCATATCCCGTTTAAAATCCTCCGATTTTCTGAAAGCATCAATCCTCATTGCCCCAAAAAAATGTCCAACGCCTTTTCCGGGTTGGTTGTCTGGCATGGGAACATAAGCAGGAAAAGGAGGTACCCAGGGACCAAAATTGGCACCACTCAAAACAGCAGAAAAAATATCCACGATGGAGCCAAGTGCATACCCTTTATGGCTGCCCTGCTCCCTGTTGCCTCCCAGGGGCAACAAAGCTCCTCCATTTTTCAATGCATGTGCATCAGTGACCTGATTGCCTTCTGCGTCCTGTATCCAGCCAAGAGGGGCCTCCAATTGCTTCCGCTGCAACATCTCAAGTTTTCCATTGGCAGCCGTTGTAGTAGCCATATCTGCCACAAATGGTGGCTCATCGCCAGAGGGAACTGCTACACAGATGGGATTGGTACCCAACATCCTTTCTTTGGAAAAAGTAGGTGCCACAAGGGCGCTGGCATTGGTCATCACGATGCCAATCATGTTTTTCTCCAGTGCCCGCATCGCATGGAAGGCAGCAATTCCAAAATGATTGCTGTTGCCCACACTCACCCAGCCCGTACCTACTTGTGCCGCTTTGGAGATGGCAACATCCATGGCAGCTGGAGCAACAACAAGCCCCAGTCCCTGATCCCCATCCATCACAGCAGTGGAAGGCGTTTCATGGATGATGGCGATACGCGGAGCTGCATTAACCCTTTTCGCTTCCCACAACCTGACATATCCAGACAATCTTGCTACACCATGAGAATCTATTCCTCGAAGGTCTGCTGAGACAAGGGCCATTGCGCCTGTTTTTGCCTGGTCTTGGGGGCATCCCATGGCCACAAATACATGTTCAACCAGCGCAATGAGGGCGGTATATTCAACCATTTTTTCCATGCAATAAAATTACTGTGAATTTTCAGAAGCGCTTCAACAATATCTTGAAGCAATAAGCGGTAAAACAACATGAAAATGGTGGAAAACTCTCGCTCAAATGCTGTGTTTTACACCTTCTTTTACCTTTACTTTGATAGAACTTTGTTCTAACAAAATCAATCAGTATGATAAAATTACAGGTAATTGGACATTTGGGCAAGGATTGCACCACGAATGTCGTGAATGGAAAAAACGTGATCAATTTCAGTGTGGCCCACAGCGAAAAGTACAAGGATGCATCTGGAAATCCAGTGGAGAGAACCATTTGGGTAGATTGCGCCTACTGGACGGAAAAAACTGCTGTTGCACCCTATCTGAAAAAGGGACAGCTTGTTTATGCAGAGGGATCACCGGAAGTGAGGAGTTACACCAAGAACGATGGTACCGCGGGCACCTCACTCACGCTTCGTGTCTTGAATGTGCAACTGTTGGGCAGTTCCCGGAATGAGTCTGGTGGAGCTGATGCAGCAGGTGCCGGCGGCGCAGAATCTGATGACCTTCCTTTCTAGACAGGAAACCTGAATCAGCCTTTGGCCGAATGCCTGATTGACCTGATGATTTCATGCAGGTTGATCAGGCTTTTTTTATGCTCAATCCTGTTGGCCATTACGGGATTGACAAGGCTCATGGTTGCGATGCTTTCGTCAATCATTTCCATTACTTTTTTTGCACCTGCTTCATCCAGGCCTGCATCAATCAATACATTTTCCTCGCCATTCAACAGGTCCTCACGAATGTCTGCCAAGTCATCCAAAATAAGGAAATAGGTCATGAGTGCATACCAGCCACGAATGGCCTTGTCTACATCAAAAGAGGAACTGTTGATAACAACCAAACTGAACAGGTAGCTGTCTGCCCTGTTCAAGGAGGGAAATGCAGTTCCCAACCTTCCACCCACTGTTTTGATGGGATGGAGCTTTCCTGCATAGGCTTTCAATTCTTCAAATAATTTTCCATCGACAACGCTCGGAGCAACCAAGGCTACAACTTCAGCAGTATGTGCCTCCCAGCCAAGCTGCCTGTGCTCCAATAACGCAGCACTATGGAGAATCGCTTCTGAAAGCTTTAGAAAATCTTCTCCAATCAGCTCATGCCTATCAGCACCACAACGGTAAAGCAGGTCTGAAAAAATCGGCATGAAGGTATAGCCTGGAGCGCTGGGCACGTAAATTTTTCTGTTCTTCCAATAGAGATTGTCCTGAGGAACCTTCCTGTTGACATAGGTTTCCCCGATCAGCATATCAACGCCATAGGCAAGTTTCAGATCGTCTTTGGAGAGAAACATCATGGCTCAGGATGGATTGGGTTTACGCCTGCTGTAGCTGTTTTCCCGGTTACGGATGGCCCTTTCATTGGCTGTATCGATCAGGATTTTAAACTCTTTGGGGTGTTGTTGGTAATATTGATAGCTCTTTGAAAAGCGTGAAGGTTCAACGGCATGGTACTTCAATACAAGATCAATTTCTTTTTGCAAGGCGCTGTCTTTGTTCAAGGCAGAATCTTTAAGTTGGTAGGTTTCAACAAAAGCCTCTGCCAGCGCAATATCATACAAAATATTGGCCATCCGGTCCTTTCCTATCACATCAACTGAATGGAAGCCCGTCCCGGAACAAGACCAGAGCATCAAAGTCAAAAAAGCGAACTGTATGTAATGGGGATACTTCACTTTAACTCCTGTCGGTATTTTGAGGCATTGGAGATATCCAATCGCGTACAAAGATCAATCACCCGGGCTTTTTCTTGCAAACTGCCTTTTTTGAACAGTCGAATGACTTCATCTGTTTTTCCCTGAAAGAAAAAAGGCATGATCATCAGGTTAGGGGTCTCAGCATTGAGGGTATTGAGCATAGAAATGGCATTCAGCACCTGCTCCCTTGCATCATTTTCATTCTCAATCATTTTGTCCATGCCCTGGCGGTAATAGGTATAAATGGCATCATGAACCAACGCATAACGGCTGTTTTGAAGATTCTCTGATAACCAATAACGGTTCCGTTGACCATCGAAAGGTTTCCAGCCTTCAATAAACCTTCCATCAGGTGCAGCACTGACAATGGCATTTGCCTTTTGAAAAAAAGCATCTCCTCCCCTTGGTGCAAACGCATCATAATCAAGACCGAGGATGATATTGATATAATATGCAAACAATGCAGAGAGATTTCCTGCAAGGGGTTCAGTTCCCGCAACCCTGTTTTCATTGAACTCGATGGGTTGAAATTCAACATACCGAAAGATGATGTTGTTATCAATATGGTTCACCAAGGGAGAAAGATAATTGGTATTGTACACGGGCCTCGCCGCTTGAATGGTGAGGGTCCCTTTATACACATTTGGCTCAACAACCGATTGCAGGTTCAACAGAAAACTGCATTCTATTTTCTCATTGGGTTCAAAAAGATCTGAGGTCCACTTTCTTTTGTTGAGAAAAGCATTGAGGGATGTTTGCAATGTTTGAAAAACTTTCTTGTCAACGGTACTGCCAATTTGTGCATAAACTACATTTACCTTGGCATTGATTTCCTGTGCGGGCAGCTTACTGCCAGCCAAAAGAAAACAAAGCATAAAAATGACCAATGACTTGGGTAAATGAAACATACTGATTTGTCTGATGATACTCTTTGCTGTTGTAACTACAATTTTCGATACTAAGTTAACTATAAATTCAACTAGATTTTTGAATGAAAAACATCCAAAACAAGAAGGGCGATGGTTTTACCATCGCCCTTCCACAAAAAATGTATTCAATTAGCGAAACAAGTCTTCTTCATTCTTACGGAAATATACCTTGTCTTCCATAAACTCCTGGGTTGCAAGCAAAGCAGGATTAGGCATTTTCTCATATGCTTTTGAAATCTCAATCTGCTCCTTGTTCTCATGAATTTCTTCAAGACTATCTGTATGGCTTGCGAATTCCTCCAGTTTGTTGTGGAGCTCTTCTTTTATGGCAATATTGATTTGTGCAGCCCTTTTCCCAATAATAGAAATAGACTGGTATAGGTTACCTGTTTTGTTTTTGATTTCATTCAGGTCCTTGGTTTCAGCAACATTGGTAAGATTATTTCCCAGCTGCCTGCGAAGTCTGCTCATTATTTAAAATTTTAAGGTTATTTT
>CANEWJ010000112.1 GCA_947442625.1 Chitinophagaceae bacterium | reverse complement strand
GAAAAAGCAGCAGGTTTCTCCTTGTCTAAAGACCAGATTGCTTTTCTGGATGAAGTAGCGGAGACCATCATTCCCGCAACCAGCACACCTGGGGCTAAAGCGGCATTGGTAGGGGCTTTCATGAACACCATGGTTACCGATTGTTACAAGGAAAAAGACCAGAAAATTTTTGCTGCAGGCATCACTGAGATTGATAATTCAGCAAACCATATGTTTGGCAAAGGCTTCATGAACATCACCCCAGCGCAAAGGACATCTTTGATTAGTCAGGTGAACAAGGAGCTGAAGGCATACAACGATGGCAAAAAAGAAGACGATCCCAATCATTATTTCGGCATGATGAAACAGCTTACCTTGCTCGGCTACTTCAGTTCAGAAATAGGTGCTACACAGGCACTCCGTTATGTTGCCATCCCTGGTAAATATGAAGGCTGTGTTCCCTACAAGAAAGGGGACAAGGCTTGGGCATAAAACAATTGTTGAATGAAGTTTTTCCTGGTCCTTTTGTTTGTACCCATGCTTGCGTTCTCTCAGTCTAAAGATGAGAAAGAAATTCTGTCCATACTGAGCAGCCAGACAGCCGCATGGAACCAGGGGGATTTTGATCAGTTCATGGTGGGCTATTTACACACGGATTCGCTCATGTTCATTGGGAAATCAGGCATTACTTATGGGTATGCGGCAACCCTTAACAATTACAAGAGAAGTTATTCCGGTGCCGATAAAATGGGGAAGCTCAGTTTTGAGATCCTTCACCTCAAGCAATTGGGCAGAAAACACTACCTGGTAGTGGGCAAATGGTCGCTCAAGCGGACAGCCGGTGATGTGGGCGGGTATTATACACTTACCTTTGAGAAACAAAGCAGTGGCTGGGTTATTATTGCAGACCATAGCAGTTAAAAGCAACTTTTTCTTTTTTTTTGCGTCTACTCTAAAATCATTTTTATGTTTCTCATTATTCTCGGTATTGTGCTATTTATTATTGGTGCTTCTGCCATGCGTTCAGAGACCAAGATCACTCAATTTGCCAAAGCCATCAGGTTGGCAGGAATTGTAGTAATCCTGCTGGGTGCGCTCAGCTCCAGTGTTCGTCAGGTGGATGCCGGCTTTGTTGGCGTCAAGTCACTTTTTGGAAAGGTGCAAAAGCAAACCCTAGAAAGTGGACTCAGCCTGATCAATCCATTGATGGAGGTGACCAATATTGATACCCGTACCCAGAATTATACCATGAGCGGTGTTCATGATGAAGGGACCAAGTCTGGTGATGATGCGATTAAGGTCTTGACTGCTGATGGTCTGGAAGTTACCATTGACCTTTCTGTGCTTTACCGTGTTAATCCGACCGAGGCACCAAAATTGTTGAGTGAGATTGGGGTTAATTTTGAAGACAAGATTGTTCGTCCCATTACCCGTACCAGGATCAGGGACAATTCAGTTTACTACGATGCTGTCGCGCTTTATTCAACCAAGCGTGACGAGTTCCAATTGAGAATATTCAAAACCATTGAAGTTGATTTTAAGCAACGTGGCTTGATCCTTGAGAACCTATTGGTGAGAAATATAACCCTCCCTGCTTCAGTAAAATCAACCATTGAACAGAAAATCAATGCTGAGCAGGAGGCCCAAAAGATGCAGTTTGTGCTTCAAAAGGAAAAGCAGGAAGCAGAACGCAAAAGGGTTGAGGCACAGGGTATCTCTGATTATCAGCGCATCATCAGCGAGAGCCTTAGCGACAGGCAGCTCCAGTACGAGCAGATTCAGGCCATGAAAGAACTGGCAAAATCTGCCAATTCAAAAATCATTGTCATGCCTTCCAAAGGAGGCACACCGCTGATCCTCGACGCAAAATAATGCTTCAATAATGTATTGCCGGAATGGGAGGGATCAGTCCTGAACCAATTCCGGCTTTTTTTGTTTTGAGAACATGGATCCTGTAGTAAGTGCTTTCATGCAACGCATTGTTTGGTCTTTGACATCCGCCCTTGTTTGGCTGATGGTCAATGCTGTTGCAGGATTGAAATTTGAACTGGCATTTTTTGAGGGAAAGCATCCAATAGGAAACGTGCTATTTTATTGCTGGTTTGTTGGCAGTATTTTCCTTCTCTTTAGGTTGTTCAAACGGTGGTGGAAGGAACACCTTTAGCATTATTTGATGATTTTTCTGACGATCTCAGGATCATCATCCTTGTTGACCCTTAACCAGTAGCTGCCTGGAGCAAGGTTGGCTGATGGCACTACAAAAAGGTCCGCACCACTGAAATTGCCAAACCGTTGTCTCCAAACCAATTGCCCGCTGGTGTTGTACAGCGATAGATTCAGTACACCCTCTGACATGTCTTTTAACAAAACACTGAACTCATCCCGGACAGGATTGGGGAATACCATGACATTCCCTGATCCTGGAAAAATTTCAGCCCTGGTGACTGTATTGTTGGCAGAAACAATTTTCAATTTTGGGTCGATGAATACAGCGTCGGGCACAAAGCCGATCCTGAAAAAATCAACCTGTCCGTTTTTCGTATGGTTCACCACAACAGTGGTATCATTAAAAGTATTTTTAAACCGTAAGGGAACAGGCATTTCAAAAAACTTGACCGAGGTATCGGATGTGGTTTGGTTCAGCGTGGTTTGAATCCATGATCCACCACCCGTTGCCCACTGGAGTTTGTAGCTGGGGAAACCTTGTCCAAACACCCAATCATTGAAGAATTCTGTGAGGTCTGTTGCCGCAACCTGCTCAAAATGTTTTTTAAGGTCTGCGGTTCTAGCATAACCATAGGCCAGTGCAGGATCGTTCAGGTAATTTCTGGTTGCACGAAAAAAAGCAGAATCACCCAGTTTCCAGCGCAGCATTTGCAATACCCATCCGCCCTTGTTATAGCTGAGCCTTGAATCAAAAATTCTGGATACGCTGGTGGTGTCATCAACATACACTGACCCGTTGGGACTTGAAGCAATGAAGTTGATCTGGCTTCTGTAGGTATTGAGCAGGGTCGCTTCAGGATAGTGCTTTTCAATGTTGAGGTTGGTGCAAAATATGGCGTAGCCTTCATTGAGCCATATATCTCTCCAAGATCCGCAAGTAATTTTGTTGCCAAACCACTGGTGTGCCGCTTCATGTACAATCAGTGTTTCAGACATGTTCTGCATGAATGAATTGGTCTGGTGCTCCATGCCTCCACCAAAGCCAAACTGTGTATGGCCATACCTTTCCTTGATAAAAGGATAAGGGGTAAAAGAGTTGTGCAACAGCTGCAGCGTTCTTTTGGTGATGGCTGCAGCGTTGAGAAAATCATTTGCTTTTTCCGGATAGGCATGCTCCATGATGGGCATGGTTGTATTCCCCAATTTTACTCCATCCTGAATGACCTGGTAGTTGGTGGCTGCAAAGGCAACAAGGTAGGTGGCAATGGGATACCTGTGTTTCCAGCGGGTGGTCCTGAATCCGCTCTTAACCTCATCGGATTGCAGCATCCCATTGGTGGAGGAAGTATATTTATCGGGTGTTGTGATCGCAATATCCAAAGAGTCCGCCTTGTCATTCAGGCCGTTCTTGCATGGCCACCAATCCCGGCCTCCATAGGGCTCACTGAGTGTCCATAGCACCGGTACCCCTGCATGTGCACTGGTTGTGAAAGAGCTGAAGGGTGCTGTAACCGGGGGTATGCCATGGTAAAATATTTCAACAGCTTCTTTGTTTCCTTTGTCCAGAAAAACACCAAGGTTGACAATGACAGAATGATCAAATGGTCTGTAATGGCTTATTTTACCAGTCCTGAACAGGATGCTGTCCACTTTCAGTTCATCCGATAGGTCAAAAGTGATGATATTGGTGCGTTCTGTGATGGTGAATCCTGTTTTGACGCTTCCCTGGATATAGCGAACGCCAGGATCGACCTTCCATTTGCAATCGAGGTAGTTGATGTCAAAATTGGCAGATGCTTTTGAAAAATTTCCTACACCCATCAATACTTCTTGTCTCAATCCGGCTGCTTTTGCCTCCATGGTTGCTATTTCATGGTTCTCCCTGAATACATTTTTAACCTGGCTGAAGCCAGTAAGATAGATAACGATGAAAACGATGGTCAAAATGGGTTTGGGTTGCATGGATTAGGTGTTGAAGCTAGGCTGAGCACTATTTATTGTTGAACTGTTGTACAAATCTACATAACGAACAAGACTTTCATTTATTTTTACAACCCATGCCCAAGCATAGCAAAAATGACATTTTTAACTTTTTGTCTAAAATCACCTTCAACAAGTGTTGGAATGCGCTTAAAGTATTGGTTTCCTACCAGCTGAGCAAGGCCATTGGCCGACCTTTCATGCTAGGCTTGCCCCTTTCGATTTCCGTTGAGCCCACCACTGCCTGCAACCTGGGTTGCCCTGAGTGCCCCAGTGGACTCAAATCTTTCACAAGGCCAACCGGTACCATCAAGATGGATTTCTTCCGGCAAACCATTGATGCCTTGCACAAAGAGCTTTTTTACCTGAGTTTTTATTTTCAGGGTGAACCCTTTTTGCACAAGGGTTTTCTGGATATGGTGCGCTATGCTTCTTCGAAAAATATTTACACCGCAACCTCTACCAATGCACATTTTCTCACTGATGAAAATGCCAGGAAGACCATTGAAAGTGGACTGGACAGGCTGATCATTTCCCTTGATGGCACAACCCAGGAAACCTATGAGCAGTACAGAAGAAATGGCCAGATGAACAAGGTACTCGAGGGTACCCGGAACATTATCAAATGGAGAAAGGCCCTGAACAGCAAAACGCCCATGGTGGTTTTTCAATTTTTGGTGGTCCGGCCCAATGAACACCAGGTTGATGAGGTAAAGCAGTTGGCCAGGGAAATGGGTTTAGACGATGTTTGGTTCAAGACGGCACAGATTTATGATTATCAACATGATCCCAACCAGCTGATTCCATCAACAGACCAGTTCAGCAGGTACAGAAAGGATGCAATAGGCCATACCGTTCCGAAGAACAAAATGCCCAATCATTGTTGGAAGATGTGGCATAGCAATGTGATTGCCTGGGACGGAAAGGTGGTTCCTTGTTGCTTCGATAAGGATGCCCAACACATCATTGGAGAAATGAGTACAAAGGGAATGAAAGAAATATGGGAAAGTAAAAAATACAATGAGTTCAGGGCAGATTTGATGCGGGGCAGAAAAAATATTGATATTTGTTCCAATTGTAGCGAAGGACTGAAAGTCTGGAGCTGAACCTACAAATAAAATTCATGACCCAGTTCAACAACAGGATCAGGCAGGTTGTCTTGCTTTTGGTGATTGCCTTTCTGGCTTTTCTCATCATCCAGGAGCTGTATGTATTTCTTCCCGGCCTGATGGGTGCGCTTACTTTTTATATCCTGGGCAGGGAACGCTACTTTCGGCTAACTGAAAAGCGGGGATGGAATCCAGGCCTTACATCCCTTTTGATCATTGTTGTATTTCTGCTCCTGATTGCTGCCCCTCTTTATTATGCCGTCTTGTTGGTAACCCCCAAAATAAGCTCCTTGTTTCTTCACGCTGATGAGCTGCTGGTGGGTGTGCAGGCCCTTTCAGACAAGATAAAGTCCATCACAGGTCAAGAAATGCTCTCTCCCAAAAATCTTGCTGCCTTTCAATCTAACCTGGGCAACTACATACCTACCTTTCTGAACAGTTCTGCCATGATTCTCAGCAACATGCTGGTCATGTTCTTTGTCATGTATTTCATGTTTACAGGTGGCAGAACAATGGAAGACTCCATCAGAAAATTCATCCCCCTTCATCTGGAAAGTGTGGTTGCACTGGCCCATGAAACCAAACACATGGTCAAGGCAAATGCCATTGGCATACCACTGATTTCAATTATTCAAGGACTTTTTGCATGGGCAGGTTATCTCCTGTTTGGGATGGAAGATGCCTTGATGTGGGGCTTTCTTACAGGGGTCTTTGCTTTTTTCCCGATTGTTGGAACCATGATGATCTGGGTTCCACTGGTTGTATACCTTTACTCAAAAGGGTTGGGTGGCCAGGCCACAGGCCTGCTGGTTTACAGCCTCATCATCACCGGAAATGTGGATTATTTGGCCAGGGTCACCCTCATGAAAAAGATTGGGAACGTTCATCCCCTGATCACCGTATTTGGTGTCATTGTTGGGCTTCAGTTGTTTGGATTCATGGGATTTATATTCGGACCACTCATATTCAGCTATACCATCATCCTGGTCAAGATCTATTCCCATGAATTTGTTGATCAAACCAGAAATCCAATCTGACAACATGGGACTGGAAAAAGACATCAAGCAACAACAGTTCACCAGCGAAAACCAAAAGTTGATCATCAACCTGGTTTTCACCAACAACTGGCTCACGGAAAAAATCAGGGATTTTCTTTCCACCGCAGACATCACCCTGCAACAATTCAATATCCTCAGGATCCTGCGCGGTAGCCATCCACAGCCACTTTCTACACTGACCATCCGTGAGCGCATGCTGGATAAGATGAGTGATACCAGCAGGATTGTGGACAGGCTTGTATTGAAAGGGTTGGTAGACAAAAAAACCTGCCCCTCCGACAAGCGGCTTGTGGACATCAGCATCACGAAGGAGGGAAAAAAAGTACTGGCAACAATTGATCAGAAAGAAAAAGAAGTGATGGCTGTGGTTGCAAACCTCAACCAAGAAGAGATGGAAATCCTGAATGGTTTGTTGGATAAAATGCGGGGCTCGTCAGCAGAATAGCCAACAACCTTATTTGCCCTCCAACTTGTTTACATAGTCCAGTGATCCCAGCCTGAAACGCATCGGAACCCCTGTTTTCTTTTCCAGTTTCCATTCTTGTTTGCAAACAAATCCTTGTTGTACATTGGCATGATTGGCTTTGACGGGGGCATTCGTTTTTTTGACAGGCATGATCATCTGTCCGGAAAGGAAAAAAAACGGCTTTTTTGCCAGGCTGCTGTCCTGCGCAAAACAGTTTTGTCCTGTTACAATAAATATGAGGATGATCAGTGTTCTCAATGGTGCGTTTTGTTCGTAAATTTACAGCTCAATTCCCATTCACACAAGGGAAGTTTTAGCAATGGCATTGTACCAGGGACTCCAACAAAAACTGCAACAAAAACTTTCTCCACAGCAAATCCAGCTGATGAAGCTATTGCAGGTACCTACAGCCTTGTTGGAAGAGCGGCTCAAGGAAGAAATAGAGGAAAATCCTGCATTGGAAATTGGGGAGGAAAAGACAGGAGAATCAGATGAGGATGCTTCAGATGAGCTGGACCTTGATTTGCCCGAAGGGGAGGATGAACCAGTGGATGATAGGGATGACCCTGTCCAGTACGAAGACTATGGGGATGATGATGATATTGCCGAGTACAAGCTCAAGGACGATCATGTGCCTGAGCTGGAAGGCAGTGGCTCTATTCCGCATCCCGTTTCTTCCGGCTTGCATGAAATGCTTACAGAACAGCTTGGGCTGTTGAACCTTGACGCACTCGAAGAAAAAATTGCCGAGCAATTGATTGGCAGCATCGATGATGATGGATACCTGCGCAGGGATACCAATTCTGTTGTGGATGATCTTGCCTTCAAGCAAAACATCATTGTCACGGCAGACCAGGTGGAACATGTTTTAGGCTTTATTCAACAGTTTGACCCCTCCGGCATCGCCGCCCGTGATGTCAGGGAATGCCTGATCATTCAACTGCGGAGAAAAATCAAGGCACGTCAATCTCTCGCACTTAAAACAGCACTTCGAATCCTTGATTTTCATTTCGAGGAATTCACCAAAAGGCATTTTGATAAAATCATCCGTTCGCTGGAGTTAGACGAAGACTTGCTCAAGGATGCCATGCAGGAGATCAGGAGTTTGAATCCCAGACCGGGTGCTCAAGCCGGATCCATCAACAAGGCTGAACAGTACATCATTCCTGACTTTTTTGTGTACAACAACAATGGAGAACCGGAGCTGACCCTTAACCAGCGCAACGCTCCTGACCTGAGGGTCAGCGATGAGTACAGGGACATGCTCAAAGACTATGAGAAAGGCAGCAAGAAGGACAAGCGCCAAAAAGAGGCGGTTGTATTTATCCGGCAGAAAATTGATGCAGCCAAATGGTTCATCGATGCCATCAAGCAAAGACAGCAAACCTTGTTGCTGACAATGCAGGCCATCATTGAGCACCAGCGGAGCTTCTTCCTCAGCGGGGATGAGAATTCATTGCGCCCCATGATCCTCAAAGACATTGCAGAAAAAACCAGGCTGGATATTTCTACCATCAGTCGGGTGGCCAACAGCAAATTTGTGCAAACAGAATTCGGGAGCTTTCGGCTGAAATATTTTTTCAGTGAATCGCTCAGTACAGAAAGTGGAGAGGAAGTGTCTACCAAAGAAGTGAAAAACATCCTCCATGAATTGATCATGATGGAAGACAAAAGAAATCCTTTGGGAGATGACAGCCTTACTGACATGTTGCAGGCCAAAGGATATAATATTGCACGCAGAACCGTTGCCAAATACAGGGAACAACTGAATGTTCCTGTTGCACGCTTGAGAAAAGAACTTTAAATAACCCATATGCAAATCGAATCAGATAAGGTCATTTTTCCTCGGTGG
>CANEWJ010000111.1 GCA_947442625.1 Chitinophagaceae bacterium | reverse complement strand
TTATTTTTTCGTGCACATCTTTCTGCATTTTGCTGTCAAGGGTTCTGATGGTCCCTTCCAGTTCAGCTGTTTCAGGAATGATATTGGCCCTTACACCGCTGTGAAACTTGCCAACGGTAATCACCACAGGGGCAACGGTCAGGTCTTGCTGGCGGCTGACAATGGTTTGAAGGTTGTTGATGATCTGTGTGCCCACAACAATAGGGTCGATACCCGTCCATGGGGTTGATCCATGGGTCTGCTTTCCTTTGATTTTGATGGTAAACCAATCAGAAGATGCCATCATCGATCCACTTTTGTATTTGATCTTACCAATTTCAAGCGCAGATGAAATGTGGAGCCCGAAAACGGCATCCACTTTTGGATTGTCCATGACACCCTCTTTGATCATCAACGGTGCGCCGCCTTCTTCATCACCGGGAGGTCCTTCTTCTGCTGGCTGGAAAAAGAATTTAACTGTACCTGAAATGTCTTTTTTCATGCCTGCCAAAACTTCCGCAGTGCCCATAAGGATGGAGGTATGTGTATCGTGGCCACAGGCATGCATCACCGAAACGGGTGTCCCCAGATAATCTGCCGTCACCGTTGATTTATAAGGAACATCAACCCTTTCCTTTACGGGAAGTCCGTCGATATCCGCGCGAAGCGCGACAACCGGTCCTGGTTTTCCGCCACGCAGCACACCCAAAACGCCAGTTTTGGCAAGCAGGGTCACTTCAATCCCCAGGCTTTTCAAATGGTTGGCAATGTATTGCTGGGTTTTGAACTCCCTGTTTCCCAACTCCGGATTTTGATGGATATGCCTTCTCCACTCGATGAGTTTTGGTGAGATGGCCTTGGACTTGCTGTCAATGGCCGCTTCCATGGGGGATTGAGCCTGGCAAAAAATGGCAGAAAGAAGCACTGCTGTCAGTAGGAGTAATCGGCGCATATTCTTGAATTATGTCTGTAAATTAAGCATTTTCATCCATCTCATCTCCATAACTCACGCGCATTTTCCGTAACTTTGCACCGTTTCGAAAGATAAAATTTCAATACAATGATCAGTGCACGCAACATAACCCTCGCTTACGGAAAAAGGGTTCTTTTTGATGAGGTGAACATTAATTTCATCAAGGGTAACTGCTATGGCGTTATCGGGGCCAACGGAGCGGGAAAAAGTACTTTCCTGAAAATTTTGAGTGGTGAGATTGAGCCCAACAAAGGAACCATCGACATCACGCCAGGCGAGCGCATGGCGGTACTGAACCAGAACCAGTTCCAGTTTGACGAGCAGACGGTGTTGAATACCGTGTTGATGGGCCATAAGAAGATGTGGGACATTGCTCAGGAAAGAGAAAAAATTTATGCCAAAGAAGATTTTTCTGAAGCTGATGGCATCAGGGCCGGTGAGCTTGAGTCTGAATTTGGAGAAATGGGAGGCTATACGGCAGAGAGCGATGCCGCCACTTTTTTAAGTGATCTGGGTGTTACTGAAAAATACCATGCCACCTTGATGAAGGACATGCCTTCCAACATGAAAGTAAGGGTTTTGTTGGCACAGGCCCTGTTTGGAAATCCAGACATCCTTTTGCTGGATGAGCCTACCAATGGCCTGGATCTTGAGACCATCAGCTGGTTGGAAAACTTCCTGGCAGACTATCAGAACATCGTTTTGGTCGTGAGCCATGACCGTCACTTCCTGGATGCCGTATGCACCCACGTTGCTGATGTGGACAGGCAAAAAATAAAGGTTTTTACCGGTAACTACACTTTCTGGTATGAGTCATCCCAGTTGATGGCAAGGCAGCAAAACGACAAGAACAAAAAGACTGAAGACAAGCGACAGGCCTTGATCGACTTTATTGCCCGTTTCAGTGCCAATGCTTCCAAATCAAAACAGGCAACTTCCCGGAAAAAAGCCTTGGAAAAACTGACCATTGATGAGATTGAGCCTTCCAATAGAAAATACCCCGGTATTATTTTTCAGCCATTGAGAGAAGTGGGCAACCAGATACTTTCTGTTGAAGGACTTTCAAAGTCTGTGGACGGAAGGGTCTTGTTTGACAAGATCAATTTTTCTGTCAGCAAGGGGGATAAGATTGCTTTTGTAAGCCGTGACCCATTGGCGGTAACTGCGTTCTTCGAGATCATCAACAACGAATTGACAGCTGATGGAGGAAAGTTTGAATGGGGAACAACCATCACCAAATCATATTTGCCAGTAGAAAATACCGACTTTTTCAAGGAAGAATATGGGTTGATGGACTGGCTTAGGCAATATGTTCCTCCCCATGTTACCGATGCTGATGAGCCATTCCTGCGTGGATTTTTAGGGAAAATGCTGTTCAGTGGAGATGACATCGCCAAAAAAACAAAGGTCTTGAGTGGGGGAGAAAAAGTGAGGTGCATGGTGAGCCGCATGATGCTCCAGAACCCTAACAGTGTTATTCTTGATCAGCCTACCAACCACCTCGACCTGGAGAGCATCCAAAGTTTCAATGAAGGATGCATCAATTTCCCGGGGGTTGTTTTGATGACTTCCCATGACCATACCTTCATGCAGACGGTTGCTACAAGGGTAATTGAACTTACGCCCAAAGGATCCATTGACAGGTTAATGACCTTTGATGAATACCTGGCTGACAAACGCGTTCAAGAATTGAGAGCAGAGATGTATTGATCAATATTATCATTTTGATTGATTTTGGTCATGTAGATGGGGTATTTGAAACAAGACATTTGTTTCAAAATAACCATCATGCAACTCACCGAAACTTCTCCCCAGCAAGCAGAGCATTTTGAATGGATCAATGCCGTTGATTTTTACCATACCTATCTGGATATTGTGGCGGATCGCATTGAAGCCCTGGATGCCCTGGATGGAGAAGTGATTGATGAAAGAAAGGTGGAATCCTTTTCTGAGAAACTCAATGAACTCCGTGAAAGGCTCTATGGTATTTCTTATGCTGTGAGTGAGCATATTGATGAAATGGACCTCATCCCTGCGGTGAGCAACCGGCTTGAAAGGGATCTTCAATCCATTCACCATTGTGGTATCAGGGACAAGATTGAAATGTTTGAAGAACAGGTCAATGATTTTCGAACAGCCTTCAATGAGTTTTATGTGCGGGTGCTTTGATGTTTACTGTCGGTATTCTCCAAATACATTCCTGAGTTTTCCTGCAATTTCCCCGAGTGTGCAATAGTTTTCAACGGCATCAAGCACAGGGGGCATGAGATTGTTGCCATTGATAGCAGCCTGCGCAATGGCGTTGAGGCATTGCTGGGCTTTTTGCTCGTCTCTGTTTGATTTCAGTTTTTTCAATTTTTCCGTTTGCAGGTCCCTGATGGAATCATCGATTTTCAATAATGTTGGCTCAGGATCTTCGGCCCCTTGAAATTTGTTGACACCCACTACTACTTTGATCTGCTGCTCAACTTCTCTTTGAAACTTGTAGGCACTTTGGGCAATCTGTTCTTGCATAAAACCTTCTTCAATGGCACGAACACTGCCACCCATTTCATCGATATGGGCCATGATTTCATTGACAGCAAGTTCCATTGAGGAAGTCAGGGATTCAACAAAATAGGATCCTCCCAATGGGTCTGCCGTTTCAGCTACACCACTTTCAAAAGCAATGATTTGTTGGGTTTTGAGTGCCACCTGTGCAGCCTCTTCTGTGGGCAGGCTTAGGGCTTCATCGTATCCATTGGTGTGCAAGGATTGGGTGCCTCCTAACACTGCTGAAAGGGCCTGCAGGGTGACCCTGGCGATATTGTTGAGGGGTTGTTGTTGCGTGAGGGTACTGCCACCCGTTTGCGCATGAAAACGCAGCATCATGGCTTTCGGGTCTGTTGCGCCAAGCGATTGCATGGTTTCTGCCCAGATCTTTCTTGCTGCGCGGAATTTCGCCACTTCCTCAAAAAGATTGTTGTGGGCATTGAAAAAGAAGGAAAGTCTTTTGCCCAGGGTATTGATGTCAATTCCTTTGTCCATGGCGGCCTTTGCGTAGGCTTTTCCGTTACTCAACGTAAAGGCAACTTCTTGTGCAGCCGTGCTGCCGGCCTCACGGATATGATACCCTGAAATGGAGATGGTATTCCATTTGGGCATGTTTATGCTGCACCATTCAAACAAATCGGTGATGATGCGCATGGATGGGGCAGGAGGGTAGATATAGGTGCCACGGGCTGCATATTCCTTGAGAATATCATTTTGTATGGTGCCTGTCAATTTAGCAATATCTGCCCCTTTTTTTCTGGCAACGGCTGCATACAATGCCAGTAAGATAAAGGCAGTGGAATTGATGGTCATGGAGGTAGATACCTTTTCCAAATCAATCCCATCAAAAAGGATTTCCATGTCTTCGATGCTGTCGATGGCAACGCCTACTTTTCCAACTTCTCCTTCAGCAAGGGCATGATCACTGTCATAGCCAATTTGGGTAGGAAGATCAAAAGCCACACTCAAGCCGGTTACCCCTTGCGCCAGCAGAAAATGATAGCGTTTGTTGCTTTCTTCTGCTGTTGAAAACCCTGCATATTGTCGCATGGTCCAATGACGCCCCCTGTACATGTCTTCCTGAATGCCTCTTGTATAAGGAAAGGTTCCTGGATTGGGCGCTGAAGGAACAGCGTCTTCTGCGGAATAAACTTTTTTTATGGTGATGCCTGAGTCATTCCTGATGGGGGTTTCCATGTTGTTTTTTTTAGAGCCTTGAAAGGTTGTTCCTGGCTGCTGTTTTGAGCAATTCAAGCACAATGGGCTGGATGGAAGCATTGGCGTCTGCCGCCAGAAATGTTTTTAAGGCATCCACCAAAAGCTCACCAGAAGCATCACTGGGTAGGGTAGCCAACAATTGTTCAACGATAAAACACTGTTGCTCTTTCATGTCTACCACGGCTTGCCATGCGCTTTCAGCCACATAGATCTGTTGCGAAAGATTGTGTTCAAATTCCTGGGTAATGGCTTGTTTGAGCACATCTGCCAGCTGGTTGGCACTGAGGCTTCCTGCTGGAAAGCGGGAGATCAGTGCCGGAAAACCGGAGCGGTCTGCAAAAGTTACCAAGCGTTCATAGGCCTGTACACTGAGCATGGAACTGAATTCTGACATAGATGAAATGTTAAAACAAATGTACACCAAGGGTATGGATTGCCGGGTTATGATTTGTTATTAATTTTGCATAATGGAAATGCAAACAGAGATACCGGTAAAATTTACAGATACAGCCATCGTTGAAATCAGGCGTTTGTTTGAAAGTAGGTTGGCCGGCAGCGATACATTGCTGAGGATAGGGGTTAAGGGAGGCGGATGTTCAGGCCTTAGTTATTTGTTGGAAATGGGTGAGAAGACGGAGCGGGATGAGGTTTTTGATGTGGGTGGAATTCCCTGCATCATTGACCCCGCGCATTCCATGTATTTGTTTGGGATGGAGATTGACTGGAAAAATGGTCTGGATGCCAGGGGATTCATTTTCAACAATCCCAATGCATCTGCAACCTGTGGTTGTGGAAGTTCCTTCGCAGTATAAAACTGATTTGATAACATAAAAAAAGGCATTCTTTCGAATGCCTTTTTTTATGTGGATGCAATGCTATTATTTTTTCTTTCCTTTCGCTGAATCAGCTTCACCCAGTGGCTTGTTTTTTGCCATGTCCACCAATACTGGTGCGGCAACAAAGATGGATGAATAGGTTCCCGTTACCACACCAATCAACATGGCGAAAGCGAATCCCCTTGTTACCTCACCACCAAAGATGAAGAGGATAAGGAGGGTAAGGAATACCGTGAGTGAAGTCATGATGGTTCTGCTCAGGGTATGGTTGATGGCTTTGTTGATGATGCTGCTCTTGGTTTCACCTTTCAGCTTTTGGCTGTACTCCCTGATCCTGTCAAATACGATAACGGTATCGTTCATCGAGAATCCAATAACAGTCAGGATCGCAGCAATAAAGTGTTGGTCAATTTCCAGCGGGAAAGGAACAATACCTTTCAGGAAGGAGAATACGGCCAAGGTTACAAACACGTCATGGAGCAAGGCTATGATGGTTCCCATTGAATACCTCCAGTCGCGGAAGCGAAGGAAGATATAAAGGAAGATGGCAATCATGGCAAAAATGGTAGCCTTTACTGCTCCTTTTTTCAGGTCATCGGATATTGAAGGCTGAACGGTTTGGGAGCTTTGTTTGTAGGTTTTCTGGAAGTCTGCATAAGCCAATCCTTCTGGAAGGCTTGCTTTCAATCCATTGAACAATGAAACCTCAACAGTAGAATCTGCACTCTTGCTAGGATTATCAATCATGAAAGAGGTAGTGATGTTCAGGGTCTTGTTGTCTCCAACTGTTTTCAATACTGGAGACTCTCCAAAAACAGTTTTCAATGATTCCCTGATCTTTTCATTTTCCGTAGGCTTGTCAAATCTAACAGTATAGCTTCTTCCACCTTTGTATTCCACACCTTGATCAAAGCCGTTGAAAAGCGCTGCAACACCAGCAATCAATACAACTACTGAAATGATATAGGCCACTTTTCTGTATTCGATGAACTTGAAGTTGGCATGCTTAAATACATTGCGGCTGGTAGCAGTAAAATACTCAAAATGCCTGTTTTTCTTTGTCCAAAAGTCTGTGATCAACCTGGAGATCAGGATACCACAGAAAAGGGAGAGAAGGATACCCAGGATCTGTGTAGTGGCAAATCCAAGTACTGGTCCCAGACCGAAGTAGAACAGGATGATGGCCGTCAACAAGGTAGTGATGTGTGCATCAAGTACCGGAGCCATAGAGCGCTTGTAGCCCTCTGCAACTGCCAGTTGATAGCTCTTGCCAAAGTTCAATTCGTCTTTGATCCTTTCAAATATAATAACGTTGGTATCAACCGCCATACCGATGGTCAATACCAGACCTGCAATACCTGGAGCAGTCAACGTTGCACCCAGTGCACTGAGTACACCTACGGTGAAAAGAAGGTTGAGGATAAGGGCGATATTGGCTACCCATCCGCCTGTGTTGTAATACACCAGCATGAGGATGAAGATCACGATGAATGAAATGCCAAAGGCCATTGTTCCGCCTTCGATGGCAGATGCACCAAGGGTAGGTCCTACCACCTGCTCCTGAACAATCTTGGCAGGTGCCGGAAGTTTACCGGACTGCAATATGTTGGCAAGATCCTGTGCTTCTTCGATAGTGAAGTTGCCGCTGATCTCAGAATTTCCTGTAGTGATCGGGTTGATTACATTGGGGGCAGAGTAGACATTGTTGTCAAGAACAATGGCAATCGGCTTGCCTACATTGTTGGTAGTAAGTTCACCCCAGATTCTTTCACCTTGCTTGGTCATGGTCATTTTGATGGCAGCGCGACCACGGTCATCATAATCCTGAGAGGCCTGCTGAACGCCATCACCCTCAAGCCTTGCTTTGTCTGAACCTTCAACGGTTTTGAGGGCGTATAAGGCAACGATATCACTTTTTACACCCTTATCATTGGTTTCTGGAATGCCAAAAGCAAAACGAACGTTTCCAGGGAACTGGCTTCTTACATTTTCGAGTGCCATGTATTCATTGAATACAGCGGTGTCTCTTCCTGCGATATAACCCAGGTTGGGAGCGAAGCTCATCCTGCCTTGTTGGTCCTGTTGAGGAGGGATCGGCTGGAAGATGGTGAAAAAGGATTTGCCAGAAATTTTACTGCTGTCGGCCTTGGTAGGTGTTTTGGACTTCACCAATTCGCCAATGGTGGCAGACTTGGTTGTGTCGGTAGCCTTTGCTGCTTCAGGTGCTGCAGTGGCAGTATCTTTTACAACAGGAGCACCGGCATAATAGTCTTTCAATGCCTTTTCAGCATCGGTGAAAGACTTGTCCAGTTCACCTATGTTGTAGACTTCCCAGAATTGGAGGTTGGCAGTGGCTTGCAAATATTTTCTTACACGCTCAGGATCATCCTTAACGCCAGGAAGTTCAACGGTGATGATGCCTTTGGTTTTGTCCAGCTGAATATTGGGTTGCGCCACACCAAACTGGTCAATACGCTTTTGCAATACATTGAAAGTATTGCTGATGGCACCTTCTGCCGATGCTTGTAATTTGGTGATGACAGTATTGTCATTGTCTTCTATTTTGACCGTCCTTCCGCCGGTACCTGCAAACAAAGTGGCAAGACGGCCGTTAGGATTTTGTGCCTTGTAAGCGTTGGCAAACAATGTAATAAAGTCAGCATCACTGCTTGACTTCTGGCGCATGGCCTCATTGATTGCATTATTAAGGCCTGGATCTTTGGAATTGTTGGCTAGGGTTCTGATCAAGCCTTCCAATTCTACCTCTAAAGTTACACTCATCCCACCCTGAAGGTCAAGACCAAGATTCAATTCTTGTTCTTTGGCTTTTTGGTAGCTGATGGCACCTGTAATGCCATATGTCACGGTGTTTTCCCTGGTACTGTCAAGGAGCCTGCGGTATCTTTTGTTGAATTCAAGATCCTTCAACTCTGTATCAGCGTTGGGGAAATTGGCTTTTACAAAAGCCTGCGCTTTGGACTCTTGCTTTTTCTCATGGTTGCGAACAATCCATGTGAAATGCAGTTGGTACAGGGAGATCAGGATCAGTGCAATCGCAAAAAAACGAACCAAACCTTTCAGTTGCATGTTAATTCTAGTTTATGCTTAAAAATTGAAACCCCGATTTATCGGGGGTGGGCAAAGATAGGGATTTTGAG
>CANEWJ010000110.1 GCA_947442625.1 Chitinophagaceae bacterium | reverse complement strand
GGGGTTGGAATTTGTTTGCTGCCCTGGATCCCCAGGTCACCATAGCCCAGATCGTCTGCCACAATCAACACAAGGTTTGGTGATGCTGTATTTTTGGTCCCAGACAAATGCTTGTTTTCTATTTTCTGCGTTTGACCATATGCGTTGGCAAACAAAAAGGTGATTAGGATAACCGCTGAGCAAAGGCTAGGCTTGTATTGTAGCGCTGTTGCCAATTTCATTGGTTTATGCTGTATTCCAACTGTTATTTCTACTGCATTGTATATTGTCATCTTTGTCGTTCTACCTTGTATCCATCAACAGATCTGGCAATCTCAGCCAATAATTTTTTTCCTTCATTGATAACATCTGCTGCAGATCGCTTGTCAAGTGTTTTGGTGTTGATGCTGCCCATAAAATTATTCAATTCTTCTCTGGCGGCAGCGGCTTTCCTTGATGGATGTTCTGCCAGTTCTTTGCGCAATATTCTTATTTTCTCATAGTCCTGAATGCCTTCCCTGAGCCTTTCAAACCTTACTGAACTTTGGGCGTTTGGGTAAACAAAATAAGTATCTCCACTTGGCCACCGGATGAACCTGGAATCCAGCAAAGGGTTTTCAGGCCAGCTGTTATAGGCCCATCTTAAGAATCCATCGAACCCCATGGCCGAGGCAAACCAGCCTTCATAGCAGGATTCAGCAGGAGGCGAAAATGTGAAATTATTGGGCTTTGGTATTCCGCAGGCCACATAATAGGTTGTTTTTAGGCCAGAACGTCTTCTGGCATCAATAACATCCCCGGCAAGCGTATCAACATGTCTCCAGTTGGAACTGAAATCATAAATGGCCGGGTTGATTTTGCCATAATAGAAGCCAGCCATAGAAATTTTTAATTCAGGGGCTGTCTCTTTCAAAAAAACGAACATTTTTTCCATTTCTTCTTCTTCCCGTTCATCAAGCGCAATGGCCGTTTTATTCAACCAACCCTTGGCCTTCAGATGGGCTTTGAAATCACGCAAGAAGCTTGTCCACATGTCCTCATATGCCTTTGTTCCTGGTATCGATTCAATGGTGATGGTTTTGGAAGACTTTTCATCAAACCACGAAAATTTATTGCCAACGGGAACCATTGAATAGCAATTGATTTGTTCTTTTATCCCTGATTCCATAGCAAGGTTGACATAGAGATCAAATACCGAATAGTCATAGGACCAGGTGCCATCCGCTTTTTTGACCCACTTGATCATGGACCCATATGGATCAAATGTCTGACCCGCCCAAGGGTCCTCAATCAGTGTTGTGGTGATGCATTTCTGTCCCGCTTGGGCAAGCATGGTCAACAAAGGTTTCAAAAGATTGATGTGTTCTTGTGACCATAATTTTACCCCGTTAAACCTTGCAACTGCATAGGGATTCTGCCAAAGGTCAAGATGGAAGGACCATGCTGAAGGCGCCGGAAGAGACTTGTTAATCACTTCCAATGTTATTGCATGGTTTACCGTGCCGGACGTCGATTCAACTGAAATATTTCCCTTGTAAACCCCTGGGGGCGCCTGTGGTGGTATTTCAACAGCAATCCATACAGGTTTTGTCTCTTGGGAATTGATGCCAAACTTGTTGGCTTTTTTGAGAAGGTCAGGACTCATCTGTGATGGAGATTTATCCAAATCCCTGGTACCGCATCCGCCAGCAAATTCATTGCTCAAAACATAATTGACGGTAGATATGGAGGTGATTCCCTTATCGAGTTGATGATCACTGTTGCGAAACGGACTTGCCCTGACAATGACCTCATCTTTTTTTTCAGCAGACCAAACAAGCAAGAGGCAATTGATCCTTTCTCCTTTCCAGCCCTGAAGATTGATGCTTTCTCCAAGTTTTCCTGTAGGCGGAATATTTTTTGAGTAGGCAATATCAGTGGATCCAAAGCCACTGTGAACCCCAGGTTTGATTGTTTCCCAAACGAACATGTGATGGGTAATTGTGTCAGCAGTTTCAGGTAGAACAGCTGCCGGATCGAATTCAACCGATAGGTCAGGTGAAGTACCCTTTGACAACCATAGAAGGTGATTATCCTTCATGCGCTGCAACTGCGAATCCGGGGCTTGCTTGTTTTGTTCAAAAGATGAAAGTGAAATGGCAAAAAATGCAAAAACAGTGGTTGATAACCCCATGAATCTGACGCGTATAAAGCTAGATTTATGCCTCATTTTTTACATTTATCATCAGGGTAAAACTGCTAAACCCAATGCTTCAATTTATCGCTTGTTGCTTGAAAATCCTATTGAACTGATAAAATCGGGTTATAACAGGTTAAGAATTGTTTACTCTTACTCTAAAATTTATTGGCTAAACTTACAGTATGAAAAATAGATCATTGACAACTCCTGCAGCGATGATGTTTTTATTGTTTTTTTTATTGGGGGGCTCAGTCTCATCGCAGGTTCGTCCGCACCATATTTTTGACAACAATATGGTGTTGCAGCGTGATCAGCCTGTCAAAATATGGGGATGGGCTGATCCATCAGAAAAAATCAACATTGAATTTGGGAGACAGGTAAAGTCCACCTCCGCCAATCCGCAAGGGGAGTGGTTTGTATACCTAGATTCAATGCCCGCCAATTCAAATCCGCAGGAGTTAAAAGTTTCAGGAAAAAATAGCTCGGTTCTGTTCACCAATGTATTGGTTGGGGATATATGGATCCTTGGAGGCCAGAGCAACATGGAGATGGATTTATCCAGGATATTTCATGGCGATGCAGAAGTTTTATCGGCCAATTTCCCCAATATTCGCCTCATGACCATTCCCAGTTCTGCAGGTCATTTACCAAAGAAGGATTTTGAAAGAATAAATGAATACGATAGCTGGAACGACAGGTACGATAAAAAAGGATACTGGTTTGCTTGCTCTCCTTCAACAGTTGCAACATTCTCTGGATTGGGCTATATATTCGGGAGAAGAATACATTTGGCCAGCCAGATACCCATTGGTTTAATTGATGCATCATTGGGAGGAACTACGGTCGAAGCCTGGCTAAGCCCCACGACACTGAACAAGATGCCAGAGAACAATGCCTTGGTAAAGCAATGGAATGATAAGGAAGCAGCCTATGATCCGGTTGAAGACCTGAAGACAAAAATCAGCAATTGGGAGAAAAGAAGCCTGGTCCTGAAAAGCCAGGGATTGGAACCTGCTCCAAAGCCAGTGGAGCCCTCGGTAAGGCCTTCACTGGACAGGAATTTTCCCGGATCATCCTATACGGGAATGGTGGCAATCATTGGTGGGCTCACTGTAAAAGGAATAGTTTTTCATCAGGGTTATAACAATGCCTTGGGCGATGCCCGACCTACATTATACGCAGCAAACTACAAGGCATTGATCAATGACTGGAGGACGTTGTTCAACAACAAAAATTTACCCTTCGGAGTCATGGAATTGAGTGCCGGTGGTGAACCACAGACCCTGGATAATTATGAATGGAGAATGTTGGATCCTGCACCATACATTCGTGAGGGGCAGTTTAATGCCTTTCGGGATTTACCCCATACCGGGTATGCTGCTGCTTATGACCAACAAGTAAACTGGTACCATCCTCAAAAAAAAGCGGAAGTTGGTGAGCGGATGGCCCGCTGGGCATTGTCAACCCAATATGGGTTTAAACTGGGATGGGAGCCCGCGATCTGCACAGCCATCGAAAGGCTTAGTGACCGCATCATCATTTCTTTTAACAAAGCCGTGAAATCCTCTGATGACAGGCCTTTGGACGGTTTTTCAATTGCAGGAACTGATCAACATTTTTATCCTGCAAAGGCTGAGTACCTGAAAATTGATGATGAAAAAGGGCAAAAAATCAATGATAAAAAAAGGGTTGTTGTATGGAATGATCTTGTTGCCCATCCAGTGGAGCTGCGCTATGCCTGGGCACGCAATCCCTTGGGCAACCTTGTCAATGATGCAGAAAGAATTATTCCAGTACCGCTGTTTAGAACAGACCATTGGGATTATCCCGAAGCACCCTACCTGCCTGGCGAATTTGAAGAATACCGGAAAAAACAGAAATTGTTGCAGCAACAGGCAGAAGAACTTGCACGCATCAGGATCATTCAAGAGGCAGAGAAACTGTTGAAAGAAAAGAAAAAATAATAACGCTGTAAACAGGCCTTAAAAATAAAAACCCCACAATAAAAATGGAACGAATAACATTGCCTGCATCTTTATCCAAACGTAGCATCTTCATGCAGTTGAAATGCATAATCGTGAATGTTTTTTTCATGTTGATGGCCACAGTTTCTGCTGCGCAGGATTCTTTGAACAAGTCAATGCGAAAAGGAAATATTGGTGGGTATATGATCACACGCCTGGAGAAAGTTGATCAATCATTTGATGCAGGCTACTCCATGTATGCGGCCGCATGGCCTTTGGTGAAGGAATATCCAGGACGCAGTTTTCAATCAGGATTGTTCGGCACCTGGATGCATCCGCAGCATGACGGCCCCCTGCCGGTGGAAAAATTGTATACTGATATTGAGGGAGGACTTGGCTGGTGGCGCGATACCGAGTTTGCAACAGCAACACCAAAATTTATCATGGGTGGTGTGCAATTAAATTTTTCAGGATGGGCCAATGGGCCTGGTGCAGGCAAGGGAAGGGACTGGAGCAAATCCAAAGGCAAATATGGTGTTGCACAACTGAGTCCCTGGTTGTTGTGGCCTCCAGACGGACTGAACCTTCGCCAGGGCACCTGTGGTGAATGGTTTGGCAGTGGCTATTTGCCCTTGCCCCTCACTGAACCGAAATTGGTCACAGCAGGCAAAGACGTTCCTACCGGAAATCAGTGCTGGACCCTCTTCCTCAATACCGGAAATTTCAAAGGACCTGTGGCATTCTTTACACCCTATTTCTGGAGCGAGGCCTCAGTGGAGAATCCGCTCCTGAGCGGATTGTTTCCGGATACGCGCCCATCAAAAGCCAACAAGCCTTTTCAGATGGAAACGCAGCACATCCATTCCTTTGAAGCGACAGATTCAAAAGGCAATACCTATGCCCGGATGGCTCCTACACAATATCCTGTGGGCCCTGATGGCAACTCTGAGTTGCTGCAACGGCTGATGGTTTACAAGAAGAATGCACTCTGGAATGATGTAGAAGCCTGGTTCAAAGGTGGAAAACCTGCCAGTGGTATCATTGACATAAGCGAAGCAAGGATGCAAAAATTTGAAAAAGGAGTGAGATCAAATTGGAAGTTTTATGGCGATCACATTCCCAAGGAAAAACGCGCCTTGATGAACATCACTTCATATATGGATGCAAATGTTACAGATTCTACCACTTTAAAAGTTCGCTGGGAAGGAGAATTGATCAGCAAAAGACAAGAGGGTAAAGGTGCTGTCATAACATTACCTGAATATTATAAACTGATAAAATCAGGTAACGATACAATAGGAACTTGGGTTGCCTTGGCAGCAAAGGAAGTACCTGCCGAAACTGGCCTGCACGGGGTGAATTTTGGCAGGGCCTCAGACGATAGAACTTCTCTTGTCTATACCACACCCAAAGAAGATACCAGTTGCTGGAAAACCCCTGGTCCTGCAGCAGGGCCCTTCAAAGTGAAATTGGGCGATGGCAGTACATTGACCTATTACTGGTATCGATTCGCTGATCAGCCTGCATTGCTGAATGCCAGTCTCAGCAGCAAGGAGCGTAAAGAGATGCAACGCCGTGCTGAATTGCTCCACCGGTTTTGGACAAAAGAACGCGAATACCTTCCACCACCCATGTCTGGAACGCTTGCCTATCTGGATCCTGCCTTGATCGTCAAACCTCCCAAAGGAATGGAGATAGGATATGTGCCAATTGTTACCCAACAGGGATTGGAAAAATAACCATGAATAAAATTTCTATACTGGTTGGCCTTGTAGTACTTATTTTTATTCGTACAGTCGGCTTGTCTCAATCGGCAGTAAGTGTCTTCACCACAGGGGGTCATACTGTTTATCATCTGCGTCCTGCCTTTTTGGGGCAAGGTAAAGACAGGGGGATCATCAGCGCCACCTATGATGGCAGTGTACTTTGTCATACGCCTGAAGGAAAGTTGCATTGGAAAACACAGACCGGGGGGAATTTCCCTTTTGATCTTTGCGTGGCGGATGTCAATGGAGATGGGAAGGATGAGGTCTTGGTGGCCTCTGGTGATGGCGTTCTATATGCCATTGACTCCAATGGCAAACACCTTTGGTCCTTTAAAAAGGAATTCCCTTTGTATCAGGTTTGTGCTGCCAAACAACCTGATGGGAGTTCCATCATTCTGACAGGCGGTGTTGAACAAGTGCTTTATGCTTTGTCTCCAACTGGACAGCTGCGCGGACAACTTTCAGTAGGCAGCTTTATTCGCCACTTGCGTGCTGGGGATATTCTTGGAGATGGTCGTGAATATGTTGCCATGGCCACGACCACTGGCGCATTGGCAGGCACACTGGGATTATCGCTATTGGACCCGGCACAGTTAAAATTTTTATGGACCCGAAACAATGTTGGGGAATATTTGCCCAATTCAGGACGTAGATTTTTCAGCATGGCCATGATGGACCTTGATCATGATGGTAAACAAGAAATCGCTCTCAGCGGCAGTTGGGGTGAGAAAGGAAAGATTTATGCTTATGATGGGGAAGGCAACCAGCGGTTTGCAAGATCTGACCCACGCATTCCCGATGTCCCTTACAGGATGAATATATTGGTGCCAGTTCGTTTGCCCCAGGATGAGTATATCATTGGTCAGTTCGGGAATATCTTGATTGTTTACAACTTGGATGGTTCATGCCGCGAAGTGGTGACTGGACAATTCTCTTATGCAAATGCAAGTTTCGATCCTATCACCCGAATACTTTATTGTGGCAGCGAGGTTTCAGGTGGTGATGAAGTGGTGGCCATTCACCTCGACAAACCCGGTTGGCAGAAGGATTTTGCAGCAGCCAAGCCCGTGGGGAAATTGGCAAAAGTAATTGCTAACATGCAAACCCTCAAGTCTCAGGTTGCCAGTTTTAAAGCCCCTGCTTATCAGCCCGCTTCACGGAAAGCCGATGTACTGCTCATGGATGAATATCATTATCGGACACCTGAAGCATTGCGTCGGGCTGAATACACCGGGCCTAACCTGAGGTACATATCACACCTCACATTGGGCCAGAAACCCGATTCAGGTGCACTTTGGTGCAGAGACCGCTCTGCATTTTCAAATTATGACCTGACAGCAGATGAATTGGTGGCGCAGGTAAAAAAATGGGAGTCCAGCGGCTTGGATTTCATCCTACAGGCCAGCCATACCACCGCGATGCACATGTCTCCCTCAACCTTTGAAAGAGTACTCAAGGCCGCACCCAAACATTTGTGGGGTTTTGAACTCTCCGAGCCGGGAGAGCAACTCAACGCGCATGAGCGTGAGATTGTAGAAAAAATTATCGTGCCATTGGCAGAACAGTGCAAGCTCAATGGCCAGAAAAAAATCCTTCTGCGCACCAAGAATATTTTTTGGAATGGCAATATTTACATGCCTTTCTGGCAAAATGTATTGATGGATCCCCGCTTCAAAGACATCATTGTCCCATGCCTGGAGGAAACCAATAGCCGAAGCCAGGACCTGAGCCTTTCAGGTCGTTTAGGGCTTTGGCAGACCGGTGTTTTCGAGCGCTGGGCTTGCAGGGCAGAAACCGACAACGCCTGTTTTGGACGCATGTTTGAATGGTCTTCCCAGCAGTTGTTTTCACATCACCTGCGCAACATGGTATCCAGTGCTGCCCAAGGCTCGGATGTTTATTTCAATGGTATCCATCAGGGTCCATTTTCTGCATCTCTTGAAACCCAACTTTTTCCTTTTTTTGATATGCTGGAAAAAGGGATTGTATTCATTCCCAAAAGAACTGAGCTGGCCAGCCTTTCTGGAGTAGCCATTGGCATGCGATCACCTCCTGCTGAGGCCTTTTTGAAACATGGAACCAATGGGGCCCGCGTCATCCATCCCATAGGGCAGCCCCCATTGGTATTTGATCACCTCGATTGGTACTGGGGCGGGGCTCCACTGATAGAACATGACTTTTCTCGCTATGCTTTTGGCGTGAAACGACGCATGTTTAACTTCCTCCCAACTACTCCTTACGGAATGGTGACCATGGTCCCTGATCTGGCACTCCCCGGACTCAACAGCCCCTATAAAAATAAAATTTCAACCGATGGTGCGTTTTTCTATGACGAAAAGGGCAAAGCATATGGGCCTGTGGAATATCGCCCCGTTGTGGAAGCTGCATTGCGCGAAGCCTCCGCCAACCTGCCGATAGTCGTGAAAGGTGAAGCCAACTGGTCTGCAGCTTGGCTGGATGCCAAACATTTGCGCATCACACTGATTGATCCTGGGTACGTTGATCCAGCAGACCGTGATGTTGAAATTGTATTGCAAAAAGAGGGGTGGACACGTTGCAGAGATATCCTAAAGAATGAGGATATTCCCATTCGCCATCGCAGCATCCGCCTGCAAATTCCAATGGGCACATTGCGCATTGTTGATTTGATACAATAAACAACGCGGTCGTCTATTTCCCCAATTGGTAGATTGTATTTTGAATCTTTCCATTTATTGGTTGTCCATTCTTGCCAGTGAGTTGATAGGCAATTTCCATTGCCCATGTTGGTTTAATGCCAGGAATGGTAAGAAACAATTCTTTTCTGTCAGCACTCATTTCAACCTTGGTTACAGGAAGGGATTTCGTATTGTAGTGGTCTGATCCGTATTTTCTTGACCGGTTCAAATCCCATGTTTGTAT
>CANEWJ010000109.1 GCA_947442625.1 Chitinophagaceae bacterium | reverse complement strand
TTGTTCTTTTCTGTATTGAAAAGACTGAAATCGGGAGCCATTTGTCCTTGTTGAATAGCCATTGTTTCTTGTTGTTTTAATGAATTTAATTTACGCTGCTAATTTACAACAGAGAAACAGTATTTTTTGTTTCCGGGAAAAAAGAATAATGCTGTGCAAAAAACCAGCACCATTGATCAAAACTTGGGGCAGAGAATGATTTCAGCATGTTTGGGTTTGATCGCCAGGTAACCAAGCGATATTTCAAATCCTCCCCTGTTGAGGCTGGCCGGGGCCAGGGTAGAAATATTGATATCATAGCTGATGCCGATGGAAAGCTGGTTGACATCAAACTTCAACACCGGAACAATCGCGTCATTGTACCTGTAGTACATGCCAGCATGAACTGTAGTTGTTGAAGTGTACTCATCCCCCATCCGTTTTGAAAAAGTACCACCCCCCATCATTTCCCTGAAAGGTTGTTGATAGGTTATGTCGCCATGAAAAGTAATGTAGGTAACGTCATCGAGGTTGAGTTTTAATCCGCCAGATGCCACCCATTTGGGCAGGTGTGCAATGTTTCCATAAAAAGAATTCATGGGTTTATTGAAATGGTGATATGCCAATCCCCCAAAAACATAGTGCTGGTTATTGCTGCCCAGGGTGGTATTGAAGCTCATGCCTACCGACATGTCTGCATAAGCATAACTACCAGTAAAGGCCTCTCCATCTGGTAGGGAGCCATTGAAATAAAAACCATCGTACTGGCTGTTGGTGGTTACCCTTGATCGGTCAAGCCGGCGGTTGACCATCCCTCCCATAAACCCAAGGGACAAATAGGAAACCTTGTTGGTGCTGAGCGATTTGTGAAAATTCACCATGGGAAGCATGTGCACTGTCTGCAGTTCTACGGTACCGGCCTTGTCGTACAGCACCTGACCCCCAACTGTCACAAAATCTTCCCCCCTGCCCACTGGAAACTTGTATTCTGCATTGATAGAACCTGTTTGATATGGGAATGCTACACTGTTCCACTGGTTTCTGTACACCCCTTGAATACGGATATCACCTTCATATAGCCCTGCGAGTGCAGGATTGCGCAAGAGCGGCGCCTCATAGAACTGTGAAAAATGAAGGTCCTGACCCATGACCATGCTGCACAACATCATGAGGGAGAGAAAATGAAAAAGACGGCGATATAGAGGAATACAGGGGCTTTTTATCATCTGATCAATGTTACATCTCCCTTGAGTGTGATGATATTGCCATTTTCGCAAACCAGATCAATCATGTATACATAAACATCTGGGGTTACAAATTGTCCCTGGCGCTTTCCATTCCAGGCAGCATACTGATCGTTGGCGAGGAAGTTTTCTTTGAGGTAGATCAATTGTCCCCACCGGCTGAAAATCTTCATCGACCTGATCTTTTCTATTCCCCTTCCCCTTGGATAAAATACCTCATTGATGCCATCCCCATTGGGAGAAAATGTATTGGGAATAAAAAGATTATCACCGGTGCATGTAGCAAATACATTGACCACGTCCTTTGACATGCAACCTTCTGGTGTATAGGCAAACAAGGTATAGGTTGCAGAGTAAGATGGCGTTGTAACAGGAGTCTTGCAATCGCTGCAATTCAGGAACAAAGAAGGAACCCATTGCACGCGGCTCACATCTGGGGAAAAAACCGGCTTCAGTTGGAGCGGATAGCCTGCCATGATGGTGGTGTCTCTGCCTGCATTGACGGTTGGCAATGCAACCACTGTAACCACTACATCATCCTTGGTAACAAAACAATTGTAGGCATCATTTCCCGTAACAGTATAGGTAGTGGTCTGCGTTGGCTTGACTGTGGGACCAGCGATATCAGTACGGCTCAATCCACTGGCTGGGGTCCAGGAATAAAGGAGGGTACCTCTTGCATTAAGCCGTATGGCATCGCCGAAGCAAACCAAGGTATCTGCAGGAGCAACCACAGTAGAGGGCTGAATCACTTTGATGTTGACCGAATCGATGGTAGAACAACCAATGGCAGAGGTTCCTTTTACAAAATAAATGGCATCTGAAACGGGGTTGACAAATGGCTGCTCACAATTGGTGCAACTGAGGCTTGGACCGGAAAACCATTCGTACGTAGAGGCTCCTTGGGGTTGTAGCTGAATGGGGGTGTCAAGACAAAGAACGGAATCCGCACCGGCATCCAATGAAGGAAGGGGATGTACCAGAAGATTTTGCACAAGGGTATCACTACACCCTTTTTGGTTGGTGGCATGGATCCGTACCGGATAAGTGCCTGCTTTTCTGAACAACTGCTTCTCAGGGTTTTGAACACCTGCACTGTTGCCATTGGTAAAATCCCAGAACCAGGATACAATAGGAGAATTATTGGGGCGCACCTCAACGCCAGTCAATTGAACAAGATCTTCCTCACAGAAAGCAACTTTTGAAACATCTATTCCAATATCAGGCCTGGCCTGGATTTCTATATATTGCATACGGGTTACCGTATCAATACAACCAAGGGATGAAGTAACTGTCATCTTTACATTGTAAAAACCAGGGGACCCATAGAAATGATAGGGTCGGTTTCCTATTCCGCTATCCAGGCCGCCAAAGTCCCAGGACCAGCTTGTTAACTGGTCATTGGAGAGACTAAGGTCAGTAAAATTAACCCCGCCCCTATCACAATAAAACAAAACATCCCCTTTGAAAACAGGAAGAATGGAAACCGCTTTGATGGGTTCTCCTTGAGGCAACAGCACCGTACATCCTACACCATTGGAGAAGAAAACTTTGGGCGTATACACGCCTGTATCACGGTATCGATAATTGAATTTGCTACTGCCAAAAAATTTACCTTCATCAACATACCCATCACCATAGTCGATGGTAACAAACATTGCATTTTTCGATACCAAATTAAATACCATATCGAATGGATCGCAGGCCACGTTAGGGTATTCAACTGTACCAGTAGGACCCTCAACATAGATGGTGATTGGCGCTGCGTTGGATTCACAACCTCCGGGACTGATCACCTTCAACGTTGCATTATAGGTGCCTGGCCTGGAATACACATGCAATGGACTTGGATTCGTTGAAATTGTACCATCTCCAAAATTCCACTCATAGCTTTCTGCAAACTTTCCCCCAAACAGAAACTGTACAGGGAATGGTGGGCAAGTTGAAGAGTCCTCCAAGGCACTCATATCTGCAGATGGCATATCAATTTCAATCAATTGCGGTTTCCTTGATATTGATTCGCAACCAAACCCATCAATTACAGTCAAGCTGATGTCTTTTCTACCCGTTTGGGTATAAAAGACTTTTGGGTTGGGAATGAATGAAGCTTTTCCGTCGCCAAGATCCCACTTGAAGCTGACATAATTGGTGGGAGAAACAACCTGCAGCTGCACAATTTTGTTCAGACAGCTGGCAACTTGCAAAGGATAAAAATCAACAACAGATTGTGACACCTTAACAACCGTTTTGGCAGCGACAGCAGAACACCCGATTGCATCTGCTAGCATAAGCTTTACATTGAATGTACCTGGCTTCGTAAAGATGTGTTGAACTGGTCCTGATAAAATGTTTTGGATTGGACTTCCATCCCCAAAATCCCAAAGACGTGACAGAACCCTGCTGTTGCCATCACCGCTTGACCTGTCCTGAAAAGAAACAGGCAGGTTTTCACAACCAGAAATGGATGACAGGCTGATGTAATCTGCAATGGGGCCGCCAACCAGGAGCTGGCCTTGGGGGCTGGTGTATACACAACCATTCAGGTCCATAATCCTGAGTTGCATGGTGTACAACCCCCGCTTGGCATTTCCCGGATATTTACAGAGATCCGCGATATTGATTTTCGGGTTAGCGGTTGATGTTTGGCCGGTGAAACCACAACCCAAATCCCAGTCATATGATTTAATCATTTGGGGATTCTCGGCCAATGAATTCAACACCAGAAAAGTATCTGATACACAAACAGGTTTACGCTGCGATTCAAAATTGATTCCATTTTCATTGGTAGCATAAACCACAGTGGAATCAATGTATGTACAACCGGCACCAGAAACCTTCAAGGTAACCGTATAAGGACCTGATCTTGCATAACGATGCTGGAGCGTATCTTTCTTGACGGCATAATTTCGGGAATTCCCATCGCCAAACTGCCACTCCCATTGATCAACCGGTCCTAATGAACCATCCTGAACCACTTTATCCAAAGGATTCTTGCAATCAGTCAATGCAGAAAACAATGCCACCACCCCCCGTACATTGACATATTTGAGTTTTTCAATGGTCTTGGCACAACCATTTTGGTATACGGTTAGCTTAACATCAAGTGTTCCAATGATTTTGAAATTCTTTGAAAAATCCCGTTGGTCAACGGAGTCTCCATTAGAAAACTTCCACTTAAACCCTGTAACATCAGGACCAAGGTAGTTGAATTTATATGGGACACTGGCACAGGTATCCACCGGTGTTGCAGAAAAATCAAAATCTTTTGGAAGCTCCCCCACTTTTACTGCCCACGTATAGGACTTGTTGCAACCTGAAGAACTCACAATATCAACACTGATATCATATTTGCCACTGTCTTTAAGTACAATATTACCAGGATCCTTCAGCAATGAAGTAAATATGGTTTTACTGTTTTTGTCTTTTACCGACCATTTCCAGGAGGTAATCAATGCATCAATATTGAACCTGACGCTCGGACGCACAGTGAGTGGAGCACAGCCACTATCCGGCAGGTTGGTTTTTACAATAACAGGTGGCTGTATAGAAATAAGGTTGTTTTTAACCATAGTAACAAAGCATCCTTTTGCTGTGGTGGCAATAAGCACAACCGTAAAAACACCCGCACTGTTGTACAAATGCTTTACAGTGTCTGCAAATGGAGGCTGCTCGGTCAATGTGGTTCCATCGCCAAAATTCCATACCAGCTTGTTGCTGTTTCCAGAGGATTTGTTGTTGAATTTTACATTGAGCGGAAAATCACAACTGGCCACCTGATCTTCAATAAAATCTGCAACTGGCAGGGGGTCAATGCTGATGCTTTTTTCAAACGATGTGGTACAGGGTCCAAAGTTGGACTCAAGCTTCACCCTATATGTTCCTGGTGCAGGAAATTGGTAACTCAAGTCTTTGGTCGTTGCTTGTTGGACTCCATTGATGAACCAAGCCTGTGTAATAGGGTCCGGGTTGGACTGGTTGATGAAATTGACTGTCGACTTGTCACAGGCAGCGTCAGGAGCAGCAAATATATTTATCACCTGGCTGGGAGGTAATACGTAATCATAGTTCAATACATCGCTGCATCCAGTTGCCGTTGAAACGGTCAACGTTACCCGGTAACTGCCGGCTTGAAGAAAGGTAATGAATGGCGCAAAATCTGTACTATTGCTTAGGACTGCCGGACCTGTTCCAGCAACCTCCCATTTGTAGGAAAGGCCAGTGGGAGAAAAGTTCGCTGCTTGTACAGTTATGGGGTATTTACAAGAATTGGCAGGCGGAATATAGAAATCTGCAACAACATTACTGTTAACCTTGATAAAATCCCTTGCCGACTCAGCAGTTGTTTTACAGCCAAACTCAGTGCCCAGGGTAAGCGACACTTTTCTTTTCCCAGCCAGCGTATAGGTATGGCTGGTTGAAGGCACTCCCGTTACCCTGGTGTTTCCGTCGCCAAATTCCCATTGCCAGCTTGCAATCCTGTCTTTGAAGATGACTCCTGTTGTTGGATCCTTGATTTCTGGAGTAGCTGTTTTGTCAGTTAAATTAACTTTTAACGGACTACAACCTGAATTGACATCTGTGGTAAACACTATATCAGGAGCAGGGTAAATGATGATTTGCTTGGTAGTTGCGGAAACATCATTGGATGGATTCTTTGTTGTAAGATTGACATAATAAACACCAGGTGAAGTATACGTCTTTACCGGGTTTACGGCTTTAGAGGTTGTTCCATCACCAAAACTCCAATCATTGGTATGGGCCCCGCCCGTTGTTTCATCTGTAAATCTAACCACCAACCCCTCACCAGGCTTTAAGCAGGTGGATTGCATATTGATGGAAAAAGATGCAGAGAGTTGAGCGTGTATGGATGAGGATAAAAAAAACAAAGCAACAGAGATCCAAAGCATTTTTACGCTGCCCAGTCTGAAACTAAAGCTGTTATTTGTTTTTCTGCTCAAAATGAATAATTGTTAGGAAATCACCAAAGGATTCAGGTGTTAGGTTACACCCATTTCCAGCTTTTATTTTTTTATGAGCCTCATCGTTGAAATAGCACCGTGTTGTTCACTCCTGGCCTCTACAGAAGTGGTACCCGTTTTTGTAATGAACCAGGTATAATTCAATCGCTGTAAACTGCTGTTACCAGGAGGAAAACTGGCCTGGATGGTCATAGCGGTCTTGTCACTCTTCCAGGTTCCCTTCACGGTTGCCGTTGATTTAACGGCTTCTACAGAACCATCTTTGAGGAACTGGAATTCATATCCACTGAATTCCTGTTTCACATCAACAGCAGCTACAGCGAAAACATCTACTATCCATCTCCCGTTTGTCATGATGGTAACAATCAGGTCTTCGGCAACAGTTTCCTGAACCTGCTGCTTAACCTTCTCACATGATACAAATGTTAGCAAAATTGATGCAATGAACAAGGTCAGGATAGATTTATTGTGACCATTCATACTTCTTGGCAGTTTTAAGTTAACATAGAACGATTATCCTGCCAGTATATTGCACGATGATTGGATAAAAAATACAATTATTGAATTATTTGAGTACCCGCTGCCAACCCACAAAAACACCGCTATTTTTTGCTGCAGTGTTGTACAAGGGGACCAAATGGCTTTCAATCCAGGGATAATCAGGCTCTTCTTTCTTTCTCAAGATCAATGCATACGTTTGCTGAGCAGCAGCGGGCTTGTTGGGTAGGGAAATGATTTCAAATCCTGTCAGCCCTGGAGAAGAAAGAAATTTTTTCATTGACTCAAGCTCCGGGAAATCAAAAAAATAATCCACCAGCAAGGGGCCCTGCCTTATCAGGCCGGCCCTTGACAACTCGGCCAGGTTTCTCCGGCTCTCAATCCTGAATTTATCCAACTTTCCGGGGTACAATACACTGAAATAATTCTCCCATTTGGGGTCTTTCTTGGCCTGGCTCAGCCATTCATGGCCGGAAAAAGGTTGCATGGATTGGTTTACCCCTTTGCGAAACCCGAGGGTGTCAGGAGCATAAAAATAAAACTCCCGAATGCCGCGTTGCGTGAACCGCCCGGCCAGGGTAGCCCCAGATTGCCTGGCCAACATTGTAACAAGAGCCTCTTCCATCTTTAGCAATGCTTCAGCTTCTGCATCGGTGGGCATTCCCCTGGTATCCAGCTGGTTCAATTTTACCCTGAGGATGATGACAAAAGAATCCTCCAGCACTGGTGCAATCGAGGCCAGCCCAAGATCTACGTTGATGGATACCGGCTTGCCATTCAAGGAAACGACGTAATTCTCCCAATCATGCACAATTTTCTGGGAGAAAACTGGGCCAGAAAGAAAAATCGCCAAAAAGTATAAAAATCTATGTTTCAATGGTTTGCTCTTCAGAAAGTAAAGTAATTTCAATTCCTGAACAAAAGAAAATAAATGCACCCTATTGCTGACATTATTAACTTTTTAGAAACACTGGCCCCCCTTCACCTGCAGGAGGAGTATGACAATTCCGGATTGGTTTGTGGAGATGCCGGTGCTGTTGCTCAGGGGGCAATTGTCGCCCTTGACCTCACAGAAGAAGTGGTTGACGAAGCCATTGGCCATGGATTCAGCCTGATCATTGTGCACCATCCCCCCATATTCAAGGGACTCAAAAAAATCGACGCCAAAGATCCGGTCACCAGGATGCTCTTGCGCTGTATCCAGCATGAAATTGCCATCTACGCCATTCATACCAACCTAGACAATGTGATTTGGGGCGTGAATGGAGAAATTGCAGCCAGAATGGGACTAAAACACCTCCAGGTGCTCGCCCCAAAGGCCGGCACGCACCTTCAACTGAATACCTATGTGCCTTCATCCCATGCAGAAATGGTAAAAAATGCCATTTTTGAAGCAGGCGCGGGTGCAATAGGGCTATACAATGAATGCAGTTTCAGCAGTCAGGGAGAGGGTACATTCAAAGCATTGGAAGGAGCCAACCCTTTCATTGGAGAAAAAGGCCTGAGGCATCTTGAACAAGAGCAAAAACTCGAATTCATTTTTCCGGTTCACCTTCAAAGCCAGGTGCTGATGGCGCTGAACGCTGCACATCCGTACGAAACAGTTGCATACAATATTGTCCCTTTAGAAAATCAGTTCCATGAATTGGGTGCAGGGGCCATCGGCACACTCCCTGAACCTGTTGCCGAAAAAGATGTTTTGTCCATGCTG
This sequence comes from Chitinophagaceae bacterium, assembly GCA_947442625.1. Taxonomy (GTDB): domain Bacteria; phylum Bacteroidota; class Bacteroidia; order Chitinophagales; family Chitinophagaceae; genus Pollutibacter. Next base: position 410 of record CANEWJ010000109.1, on the reverse strand, counting down.
AAATCCATCTTCAAGACGGGCATCATCCGGCATAGCCCTTTCACAGGAAAAACCATCAAAACCATTGCCCTATGCGGAGGATCTGGCAAATCATTGATATACAATGCATTAGGAATGAAAGCCGATTTGTATTTTACCGGAGACCTGGGCTACCATGATTTTTTTCTGCCGGCAGGGCGGATGCTTTTGGCAGATATTGGGCATTTTGAGAGTGAACAATTCACATCAGATCTACTGGAAAGGGTGATAAAAGAAAAATTCCCTACCTTTGCCGTCCTAAAAACCGGTAGATATACCAATCCTGTCAACTATTTTTTATAACTCATTATGGCAACTGTAAAAGAATATTCAGTAGAAGAAAAGCTCGCTTCCCTGCTCAATCTTCAAAAGGTTGAAAGCAAACTGGATGA
>CANEWJ010000108.1 GCA_947442625.1 Chitinophagaceae bacterium | reverse complement strand
CGAGGTGCAAAGCTACTTCCCTTCGGTGGATTTCTTGTACTTTTATTCTCTTTCTATGAACGATATACATCTCTTTTGCCTGAAGCCCGTGCATGTACTAAAACAGCGAAACCGCCTGAAATCATTTCTGGCAAGTACAGCCGAATCCTCCATGCGGCCACTGGGTTCGCTCAATATCATTTTTTGCAGCGACGAGCATTTGCTCGGGATTAACCGCGATTTTCTTCAACACGATTACTATACAGATATCATCACCTTTGATCTTTCTGCTTCCAGCAATGCACCCCTCGAGGCAGAGCTGTACATCAGTGTTGACCGGGTAAAAGAAAATGCCACAACCCTGGGTCAGCCGTTTTACAGAGAGCTCCATCGTGTTATCTTCCACGGCCTGCTTCATTTGTTGGGCTATAAGGATAAGCAGAAAAAAGACCAGGCCCTGATGAGGGAAATGGAGGAGAGGTTGTTGGAAGCGTATTTTCTTTAGGGTTTAAGGTTTGAGTGGTTTAGGGGTTTAAAGGATTAATGGGTTTATGGGGGATTTATGGTTTTACGAAAGCATCATGGTATTTAGATTAAACCCGATTGGTTCAACAACCGTTTAAAAACGCTCTTTTGTGCAACAAGCGACTGAGCGTTCCACGTGGAACATTTGGTTCAAGCTTATTTGCCTGTAGGATTTGGGATATTCTCCCGATAAGGAATGAATTCCAACACCCCGACCTGCCGGCAGGCGACATGATTCTCTTCATTCATCGATCACGGCACCCCCCCGTCCAAGCTTATCAACCTTTGGTTGGAGGGGAGTTGTTTGATCCTTTCCGAATAGCACCACGTGTTATGGATAGATGCGGTGTTGTGATAAACCGTTCATGTGTTCCACGTGGAACATTGGATATGGGACGGTCAAAAGCCATACTTGTGCGACTATACTCCCTTTGCCAAGCTTCATTGCTTGATCATGAACTGCACCCCATGGGTATTTTTCTTTGATCCAATCAAATGCTTCGTATTGGGATCTATCCAACCAGGGGTTTATTGGATGCCCGCCTACTGATGGGCGAATGTTCCACGTGGAACATTGTTTTCAAATAGCCCAATGGGCGGGTGATGGCATTGATCTTCGATGAAATAGCCACAAATCCACCATCCGTTGTCTGCCTGCTTGCAGAAAGGCCCACGCGTCCAGACCTTCTTTCTATTCGAATTCATTTCATTTCCTCCAACCACTAATTTATTGTTCTCAAAAAGATCCTTAACAGCATAATCTCCCCTCAAACCAAAGGTTGGAAAGCATGACATGTGGGTGGTAAAACACAAGTAAAGGTTGTGAAGTATAGCAGGGGGGGAAAAGACGAGCTAGGTTTATTTGACCGCCTGGGTTTTTCATCCAGATATCAATCGAAGTGAGACTCTGGGGTGGGGTATAGACACTGATGAACAATGTAAAAGCGGAAGCCTTACTCCTGGTAGGGAGTGTCGGAGCCGTGGGATTACCTCCTTCTGTAATAAAATCAAATCAACAGGTCCAGCCCTCATTCGTCAATACCTTTGTTGCGCCCAAATTGCTGCCACCCCTCTTAAGGATGGGGTTTTGTCCAGATAAAATAACACCTACAATCAATACCAGATCCTCCCACATGTTAAGGCAAACCAATGTTCCACGTGGAACACCCCGCCTGGTCTAATCCAACACCTTGTTTTTAAGGCGCATCCGCAAAGGATTTGCCAAAAATTGCGCTTCATAAGCCGGACCAAGCGCAAAGACCTGAGTTCTTTTTTATCTTTGCTCCATGTTCCATAAGTACGATGTTATAGTAGTTGGTGCGGGCCATGCGGGCTGTGAGGCGGCTGCTGCAGCGGCCAACATGGGAAGCAAGACCCTTCTTGTTACCATGAACCTTCAGACAATTGCCCAAATGAGTTGTAATCCTGCGATGGGTGGAATTGCAAAGGGACAAATTGTAAGGGAGGTTGATGCACTTGGGGGATACTCCGGTATAGTTACCGACCAGACCATGATCCAATTCAGGATGTTGAACAGGTCTAAGGGCCCTGCCATGTGGAGCCCCAGGGCACAGAGCGATCGGATGCTGTTTTCCCAACGGTGGAGAGAGTTGCTGGAGAATACTCCCAACCTCGATTTTTACCAGGACATGGTCAATGGCCTGATCGTAAAAGATGGGAGGGTTAGGGGAATCATCACGGGAATGGGCAATGAGATAGAGGCCAAGTCTGTGGTGTTGACCAATGGAACCTTCTTAAATGGTATCATCCATATTGGTGAAAAGCAGTTTGGTGGTGGAAGAATGGCAGAACGAGCTGCTACCGGAATCACAGAACAGCTGGTAGAACTTGGATTTGAGAGCGACAGGCTAAAAACTGGAACCCCCCCGAGGATAGATGGCAGAAGTCTGGATTATTCCAAGATGGAAGAGCAGAAAGGAGATGATGAAATAACTGGGTTTTCTTATTTGAACATTGATAGAATCAGACCAGAACAACAAAGAAGTTGTTGGATTGCCTATACCAATCAAACGGTACACGATACGCTGAAAACGGGTTTTGATAAAAGCCCGATGTATGCCGGGAGAATCGAAGGAACCGGACCAAGGTATTGCCCAAGCATAGAAGACAAAATCAATCGTTTTGCTGAGCGTGATAGGCACCAGTTGTTTGTTGAGCCGGAAGGATGGAATACGGTAGAGATTTACCTGAACGGATTTTCGACTTCCTTGCCAGAAGATGTTCAATACAAATCGTTGGTCAAGATTCCAGGATTTGAAAATGTAAAGATGTTCAGGCCTGGTTATGCCATTGAATACGATTTTTTCCCGCCACATCAACTTCATTACTCACTGGAAACCAAGCAGTTACGTGGTTTGTTCTTCGCAGGACAGATCAATGGAACCACTGGATACGAAGAGGCGGCCTGTCAGGGATTGATGGCTGGCATGAATGCACACAACAATGCATTTGAGCGAGAGCCTCTTGTTTTGAAGAGAAGCGAAGCCTATATTGGGGTCTTGATTGACGACCTGATCACCAAAGGAACAGAGGAGCCCTACAGGATGTTTACTTCCAGGGCAGAGTTCAGAACACTCTTGAGGCAAGACAATGCAGATATCCGCCTTACTGAAATTGGTTACGAACAAGGATTGGCCAGTGAAGAAAGGTGCCAACAAGTCAAAACCAAAAAGGATAATGTTGACCAGATCATCAAAAAATTCAGCGAAGTTTCTGTTGAGCCCGAATCCATGAATGCATTTTTTGAGGCAGCGGGTTCTGCAGCCCTGACCCAAAAGCAGAAAATATCGCAACTGGTTTTGCGCCCGGGCATTGGGGCCAAAGAGATGATTGAACATTCAGCACAACTGAAGACTGAGTTTGGTCATTACGCGCCGCTCGAAATTGAGCAAGCGGAGATCCAGATGAAGTATGCGGTTTATCTTGAGAAGGAAAGGGAGATGGTGCAGAAAATGGCACAAATGGAAGAGCTGGAAATCCCTCAAACCTTTGACTATACCAAGGTTCAGGCCATCGGCACAGAGGCAAGAGAGAAGCTTAAAAAAATCCAACCCAAAACGCTTGGTCAGGCATCACGCATATCGGGCATCAACCCCAGTGATGTGCAAATCTTGATGGTATACATGGGAAGATAACCGTAACTTGAAATCAAACCCGAAAATGACATCACTGAGCCCCAAAGAACTGATTGGCATATTTCCATTGTTTGATCTTCCGCTAGCAACATTTTTGCATGAGCACGGCGAAAGCAAAACATTTGAGCAGGGTTCAGTCCTCATGAAGCCGGGACAGTTTTTCAAATATGCTATGCTCATTGTAAGTGGAAGGGTAAAACTCTACCGCGAAGGTGAAGATGGGGAAGAGTTTTTCATGTATTTTTTGGAAAGTGGTAACGCCTGTGCACTCAGCATGATGTGCATGGCGCGCAGCCAGACCAGCACCATCATGGCGGTGGCAGTAGAAGAAACCGAAGTCATCATGGTTCCGATTCAGTATATGGATACACTGATGAAAAACTATAGCGCCTGGTATCATTTTGTGATTGAAACCTACCGCAGCAGGTTTGAAGAACTGCTAACTGTTGTGGACCAGATTGCCTTCAAGAACATGGATGAAAGACTGGAGTGGTACCTGAAAAGACAGGCCAAATCATTGGGAAAAACACTCACGTTAACCCACCAGCAAATTGCACACGACATCAACTCTTCTCGGGAAGTGGTATCCCGGTTATTAAAAAAAATGGAGAAGACTGGCCTGGTTTCCATGGAGCGCAACAGCATTGTGTGGATGGGAGAGGAGATGGAATAAAAACACTGGCCATGTGATAAATATCACGTTCCAATACAATAAGTTTTATGACTTTTGATCCATTGTTGTCAGCCGACATCACCCAAAAATAAATTATGACAATTATTGAACTGATCAAACAACCCTGGCCATGGTATGTGGCAGGACCCATCATTGGATTGATGGTGCCAACACTCTTGATTTTTGGTAACAAAACATTTGGCATTTCTTCATCGCTGCGGCATGTATGTGCGGCCTGTTTGCCTGCCAAGATTCCATTTTTTCAATACGATTGGAAAAAAGAAATTTGGAACCTTTTCTTTGTGTTCGGAGTTTTTCTTGGAGGCATAGTCACTGCCTTTTATTTCAAGAATGACGCTGCTGTAGTTGTTGATCCCCAATTGATCACTGAACTCTCGGCATATGGCATTGTTGATTTCAGTGGACTTGTTCCTTCAGAAATTTTCAGCTGGGCTTCTCTTGCTACACCAAGGGGTTTTATCCTGATGGTGATTGGTGGATTTCTTGTTGGCTTTGGTACGCGCTACGCAGGTGGATGTACTTCGGGTCACGCCATCATGGGTTTGTCCAACCTTCAGCTTCCATCATTGATTGCTACCATATCTTTTATGGCTGGTGGTTTCATTATGGCAAACCTTATTCTCCCATTCATTCTTTCATTGTAAAATAGTACGATCATGACAACAAATAAAAAAGATACGAATACTGATTTTGAAGTGAGGTCGCTGGATGCTATTTGCAAAAATCAAGAAGCGGTAGAATTGCCCATGTGGCATAACCTCAAGTACCTTGCTTTTGGAGTAGCCTTCGGAATTGTATTGATCAAATCTGAGGTGATCTCCTGGTTCCGCATCCAGGAAATGTTCAGGCTGCAAAGTTTTCACATGTTTGGTGTGATTGGATCTGCCGTTGCAGTAGGCGCACTCTCTGTTTTTCTGATTAAAAAATTCAAGATCAAATCAATACATGGCGAAGAAATTATTCTTCCTGAAAAAACATTCAACAAAGGACAGATTTATGGCGGATTGCTTTTCGGTTTCGGCTGGGCAATGACCGGTGCTTGTCCTGGCCCCATGTTTGCGCAATTGGGCTATGGCGCGATAGCAACAGCAGTAACCATTTTGATGGCTATCGTTGGCACATGGGTTTATGGTTTGTTGAGAGAAAAACTTCCTGCGTAATTCCAGAAAAGCCATTATAAAAAAATACCGCTTGAATTTTCAAGCGGTATTTTTATGTACACAAAACAAGAATATTCGATTTACCTGAACTCATAACCGAAGCCCATCAATTGTGTGAGCAAAGAGTTGGGTGCATCGGTTGCGGTACAACGGCCTTCCAGTTTTGGTGAAATGGGCGAATGATTTTTTAGGTATTCTTCAATAACACTGTGCAGCGTAGCGCCCAACCGTTTGGGATTTTTAACTCCTTCAACACGACAAATCGTTGTATCGGGATCTCCATCACGTTCACATGCAACGAAGCTGTAGGTTTTTTCCAAGTCAACGGGTTGACCAGCAACCTTGATCCAGTTGACCCTTTTGCCTGCATCATTTCCAATGGTGAAGTTGACTTCCATTCCTTTAAAACGCACTACCCATCCACCAAAGCGTTTGGCAGGATCTTTGGCAAATGCATTTTGCAATTCTTTTTCCATCCAGTCCCAGAGCTGTTTTCCGGTAATGAATCCTTTTTTTGCTTCACTGTCAACAGGCAACATGTTCCACAAATAATCAACGGTGATGATGGCCTCTCCGGTTTTTGGATCTGGTACCAATGGCGGACAAAAACGAAATCCATTGCTGAGTGCAATGTCTGGCTTGAACTTCCACATGATGGCATCTGTAATAAAATTGTCCATCGGTGTTTCTATTACATAGTAGCGCATCAATGGTGTTTTTGTTTTTCCAATGACGCGGTTCAATTCTTTTTTATAAGGAGCCCTTGCATTTTCAACCAACCGTTTCATTTCTTCATCCTCTTTGTACAGGATCGGATCAACATCCAAGAGTTGATAAGCATGGTCTTTCACTATTCCGTTTTCTACAACAATATCCAACTTTGCAATGAAGGAACCGAAGGCACCGGGTTCAGTTACTTTTGTATGTACACCTTGAATCGGTGTGCGCACCCGCTCGTGTGTATCAGCACCAAGAATATAGTCAATCCCCTTGACCTGTGGCATGTTGGCAAGACCAACCTGTTGTGCCAGGCCCATGTGTGTCAGTAGAAAAACCATATCGCATAGTTCATACTCTTTTAGAATTTTCACATATTTCGCAACATTCAATTCTGGCATGGTGAATTTGATGCCATCGCTGTAAGCGGGGGATTGTCGTTTCGGCGTCAACGGATCATTGTATCCAATAAAGCCAATTTTGATGCCTGCAATATGCTTTACAAAATAGGGTGGGAAAATCAAGTCTCCCTTCATTTCATCCTGGGTATCGTGGAACATGTTGGCACAAACTTTCACGCCATCGTAGGCAAACATGTCCTTCATCATCATCTCCTTTCCATAAACAACTTCCCAATTGCCTGGCAACATGATGTCGTAGCCAATATTGTTCATGAGCGGTATGATGGCCCGCCCCTCACTCATTGCAGCAACGCCGCTTCCCTGAAAGCAATCACCGCCATCAATCAACAACGTGTTGGCTTTATTCTGGTTGCGGATCGTATTGATCATGGATTTCAACGTTGCAAACCCTCCCCGCTTTTTAAAAATAGGTTTTCCTTTTTCCATGAAGAATTCATCGTGGGTCATCAATTGCGAATGGATGTCTGCAGTATGCAACAAGGTTAGTTTTGTGGCCTTGCCATCGCGAACCGCTTTGTTGTTGGCCATTGCATTTTCCTTGTAAGCAGCATTTTCGTTGTTGAGGGCTGATGCAGCAACGGGAGTGCCAATCAATCCTCCGCCAATGCCCAGACCCAACCCCAGCCTGGTTGATCTTCTCAGAAAATCCCTTCTGCTGTTTTCGGAAAGTTCAACATGCATTTCTTTTTCTGCCTTGCTGATGGAGGCTGCATGGCAGGAGCTGCAGGAACAATTGTTGATGTGTGACATGGTTATTTTTTTCTGGCTTCAATAATGGGCTTGAACGGACCAAACTTGTGTTGCTCCTCTGTAAAGCCATCTGTATAAGGACCAAAGGGATGGTCAATCGGTTTTTTTGAAATGTTGGGCCAGTCTTTGCTCAGGTCTTTGGAGGGTCGTGGCCTGGAATTCACAAATGCTGCCACATCCCAACTTTCTTCATCTGTCAAAGCCGGGTTCCGGTGGGTTGCCTGGTTGAGGGGCATGTTGTCGCGCACGTATCCCGCTAAGCGGGAAAGACGAAACAAGCCGGCACCATTGTTGTAACTATTTTCTCCCCAGAGCGGAGGATAGCTATAGGATTTTGCATCTGCCGCCATCAGCCCCTCGCCATTGGCACCATGACAGGATTGGCATTTTGCAGTGTAAACGGCAAGTCCTTTTTCCGGGCTGGCCGCACGATCGAGGTATTCGGGGGGCTTGATGCCCGAGCCTTTTGGAATTGAATCTTTTTCAACACCATGCCCCACCCATTTGATGTAAGCAATCATGGCCTTTATTTCACGGCTGTTGCTGTCGAGGGCGCTGCCGTTCAGGCTTCTTTCCATGCAATCGGATACACGCTTGTAAACGGTTTCAATCGATCCACTCCTGTCGCGAAACTTAGGATAGTTGGCGGCAACAGCGCCATAATTATTTCCCCAGGTTTTTCTTCCAGCATTGAGGTGACAGTTCTGGCAATTCATCCCATTGGTGATATGTGCTACAGAACCATTGGGCCCAAGGTACTTGGAAGTGTTGGCAATCAGGTCTTCACCATAAATCACCAGCGCCCGATCTTCTCCTTGCACAGACCTGTCGGTGAACAGACTGGGCGCCGTCCATCCTTCGGTGATGAGTGCAGGTATTTCCCTTTTCGGCGCATTGATGTATTTAATAATTTTGGTAGAGATGGTTAGCACCAACACAATCGTAATGGCATAGATGATCCAGTTTTGTTTCGAATTGTTCATTGGCTGTACGTATAATGAACTAAATATAAATCAATTCGGAGGGATGATATGTGATTTTGGTCACAGGACATAGAAAGTCTTTATATTTACGCTCTAAAACCTCAACAATGACTGAACAGCAATTTGCCAACCATGCACGCATGCATCCGCTTTATCATTATGTAACAGCGCCACTGGTATTGGTTGGTCTGATTGGAAGCATTGTCAATCTGGTCAATGCTGAGTCGAGTAATTTTTACAGTGCATCGTTGATTGTGTTGGCCTTCGTCATTCTCCTTTTCATCGGCGCGATGTTGAGAACCTATGCCTTAAAGGCACAGGACAGGGCCATTCGCGCAGAAGAAAGCCTCCGCTATTTTATCCTCACAGGAAAGGCGATTGATGCACGATTGAGGATGGGTCAGATTGTTGCACTTCGCTTTGCTTCAGACAATGAATTTGTTGCACTGGCCGAGAAGGCAGCAACAGAGGGGCTTTCAGGAAAACAGATCAAACAACTGATTCAGCAATGGAGGCCGGATTATAGGAGGATTTGATTTTTGAAGGGAGCTATTTCTTTTGGAGAATTTCGAGATTCATCAGCGAATCAAAATAGTCCTTTAATGTGCCGATAGTAATCTTTGGATCATTGCTGTTTGGCAGGGTGGTGTTCATTTCATCCAAAAAACCAACAAGTTCCGGATGGTCTTTTTTTAATTTTTCAATCAGTAACATGATCTTTTCGTTCCAATCGTGAACTGTTTCCATTGGGATGATTTAACCATTGAAACTAGTTTGTTTTAATCTGTTTTAATTTGATAAATGAATTTAGATTGGGTGATATTCATCACTAAATCACATCGGCACCTCCATCAGCAAAATCTCTGACCCTTCTTCTG
>CANEWJ010000107.1 GCA_947442625.1 Chitinophagaceae bacterium | reverse complement strand
CACTGCTGCCCGCAATGCAAGCAGCTGGGATTTTATGGCACGCTGGATGGGTTATTGGAGTGCTGCAGGTTCTTATTCTCGTTCTACCGTCGAAATGAGCTACAACATCACCAATGATTTTGGAGCCGGCATTTTTGAAGGTGTTTACTACACCGTAGGTCAATACAAAGCAATTGAGAAGAAATCCAAGGAATTGGGTTGGACCTATTATGAAGGAATTGCCAAAGTACTTGGTGCCTATGAAATGATCAATTTGGTGGATCTCTATAACAATGTTCCCTATTCAAAGGCTTTTGATCTTGTTGGTAACATCCGCCCAACCTATGACAAGGGTGAAGATGTGTACAAGGCATTGTTTGCTCAGTTGGATGCTGGCCTTGCTTTGATTAAAGCGGCTGATGTCAACAAGAATATCAATATTCAAAAAAGGGATATCATGTTCGCTGGAGACAAAGTTAAATGGGCAAAATTTGTCAATACCGTCAAACTGAAGATGCTCATTCACACCACGGGTACAAGCACGTTCAGTCCTGCTGCCGAGATCGCGAAGATCAATACAGAAGGATCCGGCTACCTTGGAGCTGGTTTGAGTGCAGAAGTTCAACCGGGCTATGTTGCTGACAGGCCAAACCCTTTCTATAGTTCAAAAATGTTCAATGCCATCAATGGCAATGAAAATGACAACTACAACAGGGCAAATAATTTCACCCTCAGTCTGATGAATACACTTGCTGATCCAAGGGTATCTTATGTCTATCGTGCGCCCAAAGCCGGAGGTGCTTTAAAGGGAACAATTTACGGTTCTGATCCATTGATCGCCAATTCTTCTGATAACACGTCAGGAGTAGGATATGGAATAGGCAAGTCATTTACCATGCCAATGTGGATAATGACTTCTGTTGAGGCTGCATTTTATGTGGCTGAGGCAACTGCCAGGGGTTGGATCAGTGGAAACGCTCAAACAGCATATAACCTTGCTGTAAGGGAATCTTTCAGCTGGTTGGGAGTACCCAATGCAGCAACTGTAGCTGACGCCTATCTGCGCAAAACAAATGTTGAAGTTGCTTGGCCTGTTGGCGGAACCTTGGCGAACCAGATTACTGTTATAGCCTGGCAGAAATACCTTGCTTTGAACGGCATTGGAATCCTGGAAACCTGGAATGATGTGCGCAGGTTGAAAGTAGTTTCTCCAGCACTTTCCGTTGCTCCTGAAAGGGGAACAAACCAAATCCCATCGAGGTTGCTTTATCCAACTTCGGAGTACAACTACAATGCTGAAAATGTTAAAGCTGAAGGAACAATCAGTCAGTTTACATCCAAAGTATTCTGGCACAAATAAACTTCAATGTATTCACACACAAAAAGTAAAGAAATGAACAATATTTTTTCAAAATACAAGACCCCAGCGCTGATCGCTTTCGCGATATTCAGCCTTTCATCTTGCCTAAAAGACGAAGGATTTGACAACGGCACCTATGGTATGGGAGGTTTTGCAGGTGGTACATTTGTTGCAGTGCCAGCGGCCTCAAGCAGCCCTTTCTCCCTCTCATTAGATTCAAAATCGGGCAACCAGCCACTGGAACTTTTTTCAGTGAACTACGAAAATGTAGACAAGGCTCCTGAAGACATCACGGTAACCTTTACAAAAAATGATGCAGCAGTTACTGCTGTTGGTGGCCTAACCCTTCTTCCAGCCAGTGTTTTGACATTCACATCTGCTAATCCAACTGTTGTTATCAAACAGGGAACAAGGGTATCTCCTAATTTCGTTTGTCAGATCAATACCGGCACGCTTGATCCAACCAAAAACTATGGTCTGGCATTCACCATCAGCTCAGTAAGCAAGTCGGGTGTTGCTATCGCTTCAAACTTGAAGACTGTTGTGTATAAGATTGCATTGAAAAACGAGTGGGACGGTATTTATTCAATTGTATCAGGCTTGGTAACCCGTTACAGCTCTCCAGGTGTTCCTGCAAATGATGCACTCAGTGGGTCTTTGGCTGGAAATTCAGATGTCCACTTGATTACATCAGGTGTAAATGAGTTAGACATACCTGCCAGTGGTAATGGTTCATTCAGATGGTCAGGTAATGGCGGTATAGGTGGTATTGATGGATTGCGGATGGCGGTAAATCGTACAACAAATCTAGTCACTTGGTCTTGTGCTGGAAATGCCACCCTTACCAATTGGGCTGGAAAAGTAAATAACTATGTTCCTGCCACAAAAACGTTTACGTTGAATTTCAGGTGGAACCCGGCTGCTGCAACAAGAGAATATACTGTTGTATTAAAGTATAAAAGCAAGAGATAGTTTGCAGTATTAACATTACTTATAAAAGCCGCTTCAGTATATTTGAAGCGGCTTTTAATTTATACCACATGAAACAGGTTCTTATAATTTTCGCTTTTTTTAGTGCTTTGATGGTGAATGCCCAGCCGGATCCTATCGGTAATTTCAACAAACACGTGATAGAAAAATGGACGCATGAATATATCCGTGTGAGTCAATACCGCGTCAAGGGCAGCCCATATCTTTTGGGGGAATCATTCAATGGGGATATTACCATGAAGACAGGTGTTGTTACTGTTGATAAAAAAATCCTCTATGATATATACGACCAGAAAGTAGGGTTTGATCTCGACAAAAAATTTGTGGCGCCGGATGGGGAAGTTTCAGGTTTTTTTATCCAGCTCTCTGAAAATTTTGGGGGTGAAAAACTCATCTTTATCAATGCAACTAACCTGCCCAAAGTAAACCTCAAAGGCTATTTAAATGTCATTACAGACGGATCAAAGTTTGCTTTCATGAGGCAGTACAGGATCAGACTGGTAGCAGATCCTGCTGAAATGTATTCAAAGGATATCAAGTTGTTTGAGCAGTACTATGACTATTATATTTACAATCGTGCTACTGCTGAATTGAACAAAATCAAACTCAAAGACAAGGATGTGTTGGAAGCGCTTGGCAATCCCAATTCTTCGGCAAAATATGATTTGCATACAGTTTTGGGCGTCAGGCAGGCAGTTGAGGCCATGAACAAGTAATGGTTCTTTTCTCCTTGCTGCTTAGAAACGCAAGTTCAATTAATCGAATAACATTGTATCCATCCAATGGCGTCTCTTTCAAAGGGACGCCATTTTTTATGGTATTGTACAAGTTCTTGTAGTAATCTACGTAGCTGGCTTGTAGAGACGGGTAGGGCCTTCGGATGATTTCACCATCTACTTCAGTATGGATCAGTCCATGAATGGAGGAGTCTTCCTTTCCCCAATCTGGTCCAATGGGCTTTGCACCAGCCTTGAGCAATTCTTCCTGTGGATCTTCGCCATATTTGATGTAAGAACCTTTGGTTCCATGGATCATGTACCGTGGTCCCATTTCACGAACCAGCATGCTGGCATGCAGTGTAACGATCAGGTTGTCATATTCGAGCTTCACATCAAAATAGTCGTCCACCTTTGAATAGGGTTTCATTCTCCTGATGTCAGCACATATGTAAGACGGCATGCCAAACAGCATCAGGGCCTGGTCAATCAAATGTGGCCCAAGGTCATAGAATATACCGCTGCCTGGCAGTTCCTGTTCTCTCCAAAGCCCGTAGGTCCTGGGGTCTGGCCTGTATCGATCGTAGTGTGCAAAAAACTCTCTTGGCTCACCAAGTATCCCATCATCCACAATTTTTTTCATGGTCAGAAAATCAGTGACATACCGGCGGTTCTGGTAAACCGAGCAGACCTTCCCGGTTGAAGCAGACAGTTCAATGAGTTCTTTTGCCTCTGCTGAGGTATTTGTAAAGGGCTTTTCAACAACTACATGTTTCCCTGCCAGCAGTGCAGCCTTGGCATAGGGGAAATGGGTTTCGTTGGGGCTGCAGATGACCACCAATTCAATGGCTGGGTCATTCAATACCTCCTCTATAGTCCTTACGAGTTTTATGTTTGGGTGCTGTTGTAGTGCAGTATTTCCAGACCTTTCGAGGATCATGTCCAGGGAAAATCCAGGATGGGTGGTGATGAATGGAATATGAAAAGTCCTTGCAGAGATTCCATGGCTGATGACTGCAGTAGAGATCATTTTATTACTTTTGCCAAAAATACATATATGGAACTTAAAGATTCGATACTTGATGCCTGGAACGACCGTGAATTGTTGAAAAACGTTGAATATGCAGACGCCGTCAGGGCTGTGATTGAAGAGGTTGACAAGGGCAGGCTTCGGGTTGCAGAAAAGATGGGGGATGATTGGCAAGTGAACGAGTGGGTGAAACAAGCCATCCTGATGTATTTCGGCATTCAGCAAATGCAAACATGGGAACTTGCTCCCTTTGAGTTTTATGACAAAATGCTCCTCAAAAAAGACTACAAATCATTGGGCGTGCGCGCTGTTCCCCATGCCGTTGCCCGCTACGGGGCTTATCTTGCCAAGAATGTGGTCCTGATGCCCTCTTACGTGAATATCGGTGCTTATGTTGACGAGGGAACCATGGTGGATACCTGGGCCACTGTTGGCAGTTGTGCACAAATTGGCAAGGGCGTACACCTCAGTGGGGGAGTTGGTATAGGCGGTGTGTTGGAGCCCCTTCAGGCCAACCCTGTGATCATTGAAGATGGTTGCTTTGTGGGAAGCCGTTGCATTGTGGTGGAAGGTGTGATTGTAGAAAAAGAGGCCGTGCTCGGTGCCAATGTGGTGTTGACGAAATCAACCAAAATCATTGATGTAAGCGGTCCGGAACCGATTGAATACAAGGGCCGTGTTCCTGCCCGTTCAGTGGTGATTCCAGGAACCTATTCAAAGGAGTTTCCTGCAGGAAATTATCAGGTGGGATGTGCACTCATCATTGGCCAGCGAAAGCCCAGCACAGACCTTAAAACAAGCCTGAATGATGCATTGAGGGATTTTAATGTAGCTGTCTAGGAAGATTAGTTTTCAACCAAAACCCTCCTGCCGCCAAGTCTAAGATGTCCTGGTGCAAGGTTATCCAAGGCTTCCTCATAGATGCTGCTAAGTTCATTGGCAAAGTCCTTGCCTTCATTTCCTTTGGTATCGTTTGCTCCATTCAGGAAATGGTCAAAAGCAAATCCACTCAGTTCAATGATCAGCCGGGTGAAAGCTTCATGGGTGATGCCATAGTCAATCCAGTTGCGGTTGAGCAAGGCAAGGGATTGACGGTTTGATCCTTTTGAGATGAAGGCAGACATCATGAAATCCATGTCTGATGATGAGGCCCATTGAATGGGTAAGGTGAATTTATTTTCTAAAACAAGTGTTTTCAGCTGTGAAGCCTTTTTCATCCAAGCCATTGTTGGTTGCATGTGGTTTCCGTTAAAATGTGAAAACAACGCACTTTGGTAGTCTGCATCCATAAAAAAATCCCTGATCCTGGTTTCTGCATCAAGAGCAGCTTCTGCAAACTGAGGGGATTTTTCCTTTATGCTGAACATGGCAATGGGGACATTATCCTTGGGATGAATCAATGCAACCAAAGAATGATTGTTTGAGGCTGAGATATTATCGGTGATCCTTGCCATAAGGTGTGACCCTGGCAGGGTAATGATCACCACAGCGATGTAACAGAAGAATAAACGAAATATGGTTGAAGTCCTTTTTGAGGGAGTCGCGATCATGATACTGGTTCGTTTTAGCGAAATTCAGATGATGCGGCGCTTCAGTAGAAATTGGAGTGGTTTGTGGTTTTTAGGAGAATATTGAATACAGGCTACTGCGAATATAAAGACCGAAATGGTCAATTGCAAGTTTGAACCCTTTCAATTTTCTTAACTTTGCGTATATGCATTTTTCTTTAGAGAAGCCGGAAGCCTTTATCATCACTAAAATAGCAGAATCTGCTTCATCCCTTGGTGTAGATGCCTTTGTGGTGGGTGGGTTTGTTCGTGATAAATTGCTTGGACGTCCATGTAAAGACATTGATGTTGTTTGTCTGGGTGATGCCATTGCATTGGCGAATGCTGTCAGTGCCTTATTTGTTCCACAACCCAAGGTTTCCTGGTTCAAGAATTTTGGGACTGCCCATTTCAACGTCAAAGGATATGATGTAGAGTTTGTAGGAGCAAGGAAAGAGAGCTATCAACAGGAGTCAAGGAATCCCATTGTTGAACAAGGAACGCTTCAGGATGATCAGGAAAGAAGGGATTTTACGATCAATGCATTGGCCTTTTCAGTAATGGATTATCTGCCAGCAGATAAAGGACAAACCATAAGCCATGCTGCACCTCATCCTGACAAGCTTCATGATGCCATCTCAGTTATCGATCCATTCAATGGAATGGAAGACCTTGAAAAGGGCATCATCAAAACACCACTTTCGCCTGAAAAAACATTCAGCGATGATCCGTTGAGAATGCTGAGGGCCATTCGTTTTGCGGCCCAGCTGGGATTTACCATCGAGTCCAATACCTTGCTTGGCATTTCAGATGCATCACACAGAATTTCCATCATCTCACAAGAGAGAATTACGGATGAATTCAACAAGATCATGTTGTCAAAAAAGCCTTCTGTGGGCCTTGATCTTTTGTATAAAACCGGACTGCTAAAAATCATCTTCCCACAAATGGTTGACCTAGCCGGTGCAGCATACATCGATGGCAAGGGTCACAAGGATAATTTTTACCATACCCTCCAGGTGATTGACAATGTTGCTGAAAATACCAACAACCCCTGGTTGCGGTGGGCTGCCTTGTTGCATGATATTGCAAAGCCCGCCACCAAACGGTTTGAAGAGGGTACCGGTTGGACTTTTCATGGCCATGAAGTCGTAGGTGGTAGAATGGTGCCGAAGATTTTCGCCAAACTGAAACTTCCCATGCAAGACAACATGCGGTATGTTCGCAAATTGGTTGAATTGCATTTGAGGCCCATCAGCCTAACGAAAGAGAATATCACAGACTCCGCCATACGCCGTCTTCTTTTTGATGCAGGGGATGATCTGGAAGATTTGATGACCCTTTGTGATGCAGACATCACGTCAAAGAATGAAGCAAAAGTGAAACGCTTTCGCAATAATTTCGAAATGGTCCGCATTCGTTTGAGGGAAGTGGAAGAAAAGGACAAGGTGAGAAACTGGCAACCACCCATTACCGGGGAGCTCATCATGGAAACCTTCAAGTTGCAACCCTGCAGGGAAGTGGGATTGATCAAGACAGCCATCAGAGAAGCGATTCTGGACGGAGTCATCGAAAACAGTTATGACGCAGCATTTGCCATGATGATGGAGCAGGGTAAGCAACTTGGACTGGCAGGGAATTGATAGCCATTACTCAATCAATGCTTAACCTGCTGA
Source organism: Chitinophagaceae bacterium (assembly GCA_947442625.1). Classification (GTDB taxonomy): domain Bacteria; phylum Bacteroidota; class Bacteroidia; order Chitinophagales; family Chitinophagaceae; genus Pollutibacter. The sequence continues at coordinate 2,039 of CANEWJ010000107.1, read as the reverse complement.
ACCAAGTGACTTGTCGCTTTGCATAATTTCTGGTATGCTGTTTGATTTTTTCAACAGCTTCTTCCCTTGAATATTTTCCCTCAAAAAAATCAAAGAGTTCCTTGTATCCCACGGTCTGCAACGCAGGCAAGTGCTTGAATTCAAACAGACACTGGGCCTCGTCCTCCAATCCTTCTGCCATCATCTTGTCTACCCGATAATTGATTCTTGTATAGAGATCTTCCCTGGGCATTTGAATATATCGATAGCGTATCTTGAAATTTCTTTTCCCACCAGAACTGGACAATGGGTCTTCGCCTTGATGTTTTTGTGCAACTCCTTTTTGATAATGGGCAATCGGAAATCCTGTATGAAGGATCACTTCCAGTGCCCTCATCATGCGGTTGGGGTTATAGATGTCACCCTGCAGTGCAAATTCAGGATCCAGTGACAGCAAGGTATCTCTCAAACCGTCCACACCTTTGTCTTTGTGTATAGAAATCGCCTTGTTACGCACTTCAATGGGCACCTCAGGAATATCATCCAGTCCTTCGGCAAGCGCCTTGATATAAAGACCAGTTCCGCCGCATACAACGGCCTGGTCGTGGTCTTGGAAAATCATGTCAAGACAGGTGAGGGCCTCTTTTTCAAAACTGGCCGCTGTAATGTTTTCGTGAATGGAATGGTTGGCAATGAAATGATGCCTTACCATAGATAATTCTGCATCAGAGGGCCTTGCAACCCCTATTTTCATTTCCTTGTAACATTGCCTGGAGTCTGCTGAAATGATGTCAGTTTTCAGTGCCGTTGCAATCTTGATGGCCTCAGCGGTTTTTCCTACAGCGGTAGGTCCAACAACGATGATGCATTCTTTCTCGGCCATGCTAAAATGATGTGTCCTCTTCAGTGCCTTCTGGTTCTTCTCCGGCATCGTCATTTTCTCCTGCTTCTTCACCTTCGTCGGAAAAACCATCACCAAGAGAAGCGAGGTCATATTTCTCCTCTACATCTGCAAAGCGGTCGCCAAGGATGCTTTTGATGCCATATTGGCTTGGACCTATCCCTTCTTTTCTTGTGATGGAAGGGTAGGTAGTTTTTGAATTTTCCTCTTTTGAAACACTGATCAACTGGACCTTGAAAGACCAGTTTTTTTTGAAGTCATAGAGGTAGATGAATTTTTGTTCCGTATCCCTTATCTCGGAACCAATGGTCGTTTCAAACATGTCCAATGGCTCCACCCTGTATTCAACATCATCATATTTTTCCAGGCTGATTTCCCTTCCCCTTTGCCAGCTTGCATTGCTCCTGAAAAAGGTTGCCTGGTGAATACTATCAAATTCATAGGCAGATAAAATCATCTGGTGCAATTCAAAAAAAGACTGGTTGTGCTTGATAACGATGTCTCGATAAATGGTATCGTCTTCCTCGAAGTAGACACGAAATTTGAGAATGGCCATGATGCAATTTAATGAAAATTAGGGATAAGCAATAAGCCTGCACCAAGTTGGCACCTGAATAAACTTTTCAAAAACCAGGGTTTAAAATTTGAACCCAACCGTCAGGAAAATATTGCCATTGCTTGCACTGACATTGCCTGGTTCATAAAAACCATTGTCGAGCCGGTAGGGGAAACTGGCATCCTTGATCAGCTGTTGTACATAGGTAAGGTCTACGAAAAAGCCCATGTTCCGGTATCCCAGTCCACCACTGATGTTCATTTGCCTTGCCTTTAGCGGAGCACTGGCATACGCATTGCCCATGTAGTTGAAGCCGAGCCTGGTCATGATGGTCTTGAACTTGAGCTCGCCACCCAACCGCATGTTCAGGGCAGACCTGAATTGCTCCTTAATGGCATCATTCACCTGGTTAAGGTAACTGTCATCGCTTGTGGTGGCGCCACTGAATTTTGCATTGGAGTAGTCAAGGTATTCGATGTCTGCACTGATGAAACCTTTTTGCATGTTCACATCGGCAACCTCATTCAACACATAGGATATGCCTGCCATCAGCCGCATCGGGTTGGTGAAATCGTATTGAAACTGGCCCAGTTCACCATTGTT